>CAYMBU010000007.1:25598-32229 GCA_964388765.1 uncultured Eubacterium sp. | reverse complement strand
TCGACTATCCTTAAGACAATAACAAAACAGCTCTCCATCATCAAAGGCTCCGTCGGGTTCGAGGGCAGGAACATGCATAAGATCCCGAACAAGGAGCTGTCGCAGAAGATGGCGGTGGTGCTTACTGAAAGACTCAAGACAGATCTGCTCACATGTTACGACGTTGTCGCCAGCGGAAGATATCCGTACACCGGAAAGCTCGGTATACTTACGCCGGAAGATGAGAAGAAAGTCGACGAAGCGATAGCTGCCGTAAACGCTACGGAGCTCGGGTCTCACGACTTTAACGCCATAAGTGACGGACAGCGGCAGAGGATACTGCTTGCAAGAGCTATATGCCAGGATCCTGAGCTCATCATCCTGGACGAGCCTACGTCATTCCTGGATATCAAATACAAACTGGAGCTCCTTTCGATCCTCCGCAATATGGCGAAGATGAAGGGAATAACAGTCATAACTTCGCTCCACGAGATAGACCTTGCCATAAAGATCGCAGATAAGGTGGTCTGTGTGAAAGGGGACCATATATACAAATACGGAGCGCCGGATGTGATATTCGATGAGAATATGATCCGTGAGCTTTATGATATCGACAACGGCTTCTTCGATCCTCTGTACGGAAGCATAGAGCTCCCGGCGCCGACAGGACAGGGATGGCAGCGTCATATGTATGAAGAGTCGCTCGGCCGTAAGCACAGAGGCAGAGACACGCGTCCGAAAGGTGCGCCGTATGCGTTTGTGATCTCATCGGGCGGCGGAGGTATACCGGTCTACAGAAAACTGCAGAGAAAGAATCTTACATTTGCAGCAGGCATACTGTACGAGAACGATATGGACTACAGGCTTGCGAGACTTCTGGCGCAGGAAGTGGTCAGCGAGAAGCCTTTTGCGGATATAAGTGATGAAGCATATTCCAGAGCTGAAGAGCTTATAAAGGAGTGTGGCAAAGTCATATATGTCCCGTTCGAGACAGGCGCCTGCAACGGGCGTATCAAAGACCTCCTCAAGCTCGCAGAGTCAGAGGGGAAGCTGGAGACAATATAAAATTCGAGGGGCCTTCGGGCCCTTTTTTGTATGCGGCGCCTTCAGGGAATCCTGATGAGATCTTTCGGAGCGACCTTGATACAGCAATTTGCTTCTCATGGAGGATGCCTTTGGTCCTGTGCACTTTAAATAGCAGGCGTATTGTGATAAAATCAAACTGCATACAATGATTTGGCATGACTGAAAATATGATATGTACAGAACATATGGAGGATATAGATATGAGTGAGATTTCGGTTGAAGAAATGGAAGAAAAGGTCGCCGAGCTTGCGGCAGCGATAGATCCTGTCGATACGCAGGCAATGGATGCCGCAAGAGACCGTCAGGTAACGCTCGCCAAGGTGCCGGGGAGCCTCGGGAAACTTGAAGATATTTCTGTCAAACTTGCCGGGATCACAGGCAAAGTGAAAGATATAGACGTCAGGAAACAGTGTATCGCCATTTTCAGCGCCGATAACGGCGTAGTAAAGACGGGAGTTGCTTCCGCGCCGCAGTCTGTGACACAGTCGCAGACCATGAATTTCACAAGGCGCATCACGGGAATGAGCTCACAGGCAAGATACTTCGGTATCGACGTGCTGGTCACCGATATGGGAGTCGCAGACGAGATACCTGAAGCCCTGTATACAGATAAAATGCTCACCGAAGATGGGAAGATCCCTGTACAGATCGTTTACAGGAGCCTGGGTAAAGGGACAGAAGATCTGTCAGCCGGTCCGGCTATGACGAGGGAGCTGGCGCTGAAAGCTATCCTTACAGGATTTGAAGCTGCTGACGCGATGAAAGATGCAGGGATAAATCTGTGCGGAGTTGGCGAGATGGGTATAGGGAACACTACAACGAGCTCATGCCTTCTGGAAGCACTTACCGGACTTCCTGCGGAAGACCTTGTGGGACGCGGCGGCGGACTCAATCACGCAGGACTTACAGCGAAGATAAAGCTCGTGGGAGAACGCGGGAACGCGGTAAGAGATCTGGATCCGATCGGTAAGCTGGCAGAGGTAGGCGGATTCGATATCTGCGCCATGGTCGGCTGCTTCCTCGGAGCGGCAAAGAACCACATACCTGTAGTCATCGACGGCTTTATTTCAATAGCGGCAGCCTGCATGGCACAGGAGCTCAATCCTGCAGTCACAGACTACATGTTCGCGTCACATAAATCAAAGGAGATCGGCTATATCGCGGCGATCGACAGGCTGGGACTTGAGCCTATGTTCGATCTCGGGATGAGACTCGGCGAGGGCAGCGGATGTCCGATAGCATTCAAGATCATAGAGGCTGCTGAAGCGTCGATGAGTCTGATGAAGACCCTTGCGGAGGGAGCGATAGACGCAGAATATCTGGAAGAGATCAAGAGAGGACATTATCTGGACTGATGAATATTTTCATTAGCGGCGGATGCAAGAACGGCAAATCTCTCCATGCGCAGGAGCTGGCTAAGGGGATGGCAGACGAACAGCATGTGCCGCTGAATTACATAGCGACGATGATCCCCAAGGACGATGAGGATATCGCAAGGATAAAGAAACACATTGAGGTCAGAGAGGGCTGGGGATTTATCACTGTTGAACAGCCGACACACCTTATGGGCATGTTTGAGCCGGGTTTTCGCGATGAGAACGGAGATCCTGTAGATCCGAAGGGCGCGTTTCTTCTGGACAGCGTGACGGCTCTTCTTTCTAATGTCATGTTCGGGCCGAATGGTGAATATGACGAGGATGCAGGCGAAAAAGTCAAAGAAGATGCAGTCAGATTCGCGGAAGCCACCGGAAATACGGTCTTTGTTTCAGATTTCATCTATTCAGACGCCAGAAGATTCGACGACTGGACAGAGAATTACAGAAGATCCCTCGCGATGTGCGACAGAGCTCTCGCAAAGATCTGCAGCCAGGTGATAGAGACATCATTCGGAACATTCCGGGTGATCAAATAGTGTGTCTTATGGAACCGTCCCCAAACACACACACGAAAGGACAGGAATGAATTTTATTACGGCGTTTTTCATGGCGTGGGGGAACTTCATAACGCTTCCCTGCCCATATAAAAAGTGGGATAACAAGCTCAAGAATCTGATGCTTTCAATGCTTCCTTCTGTGGGGGCCGTTATTTCGGTGCTGTTTGTTCTGATCAATCTGGCGGCAGTAAAACTGCGCATGCCAGACATGGTTACGGCGGTAATAGTCGAGTTCTATATTTTCTACATCCATGGCTTCATGCATCTTGACGGATTCATGGACTGTACGGACGCGATCATGAGCAGGCGTCCTCTCGAGGACAGGCAGAGAATAATGAAGGATCCTACGGTCGGCTCTTTCGCGGTCGTGATGGTATGCTTCCTTCTGCTTGGCTGGTTCGCCTGTTATTATACAGTGCTTTCGACATATCCGACGCTGATCTACGCTGTAGCGTTCGTTCCGATCATAAGCAGGTCAGGCGCGGGAGCACAGGTGCTTACATATAAGCCTATCGGGCACAGTCAGTACGTCGAAGACTATAAACAGGAAGGCAGGCTCAAGCTTAAACTCATACTGGCACTGCAGGAAGCTGTATATCTGGTCGTTTTCTTACTTCTCATGGTAAGAGTCGTAGGAGCAGACAGTAATTATATATTTAAAACGACATGCATCCTGGCAGCGGCGGGATGCGCCTCAGAACTTGCAGGCATGCACGCGAGGAAGCAGCTCGGCGGCATGAGTGGAGATATCGCGGGATATTCAATAATCTGGGGTGAACTTGCAGGCGTTGCGGCAGCAGCGATCGCAACGGCATATTAAATGGATTTTTGTGTTTTTTGGAACCGTCCCTAAAAACACAAAACACGAGAAGGAGCAGGAAAATGATTTTGATAACCGGCGGAGCATATCAGGGGAAGCTTGATTATGCGAAAGAGGCATACGGCCTTACTGACGAGGACGTCTTTACATGTGAGGAAGGCAGTACAGCTGTCGGCTTCGACGAGAAGATAGTGGATCACTTCGAGAGATATGTGTTCGCCCTGATCAAAGCCGGACAGGTACCGGAAAAGGCGGTAGGCATGCAGCTTCGCGCCAACAGGTACAAAGGCCGTATCATAATCTGCGACGATATATCACAGGGGATCGTTCCGCTGGATGCCACAGAAAGAGCGTGGCGTGAAGGCGTCGGACGGACGATGGTGAAGATAGCGCAGCAGGCGGATAAGGTCGTTCGCGTGTTCTGCGGCATTCCGGAAATCGTGAAAGACGAGACCGCTGAAGAAGTGAAGACGGAAAAGACAGACGGACTGGAAGCGGTATTCAGGTCCGAAGCGAACGGCGCGGTGAGGCCGGAAGCAACAGAAACACCGGAAAAGTATTCTGAAGAGGTCAAGCCTGAAGACAAGCCGCACGGTATCGGCGGCCGCGGCCAGAACCCGGCTCCGAGGACACCGTTCGGTATGCCGGGAGCGAATCCGTTCGAGCACTTCGATTTCGGGAACGCTGAAGAAGGCGGGCTCACGCCGGAAGAACAGTTCCGCATAAATTTTGAGAAAATGAAGGCAGAGCGCAAGGCGGCAAAAGAAAAGGCGGCTAAGGAACAGGCTGCGAAAAACGGAGAAACAAAATAATAACATGGTATCAAAAATATATCTCATAAGACATGGCAGGACCGATGGCAACCGCAATCACTGGTATTACGGAGCCACCGATCTTCCTTTAACTGAAGAAGGAACAGAAGAGCTGAAGGCGTATGCGGCGCAGAATATCTATCCGGAGATACCGGACGACGCGCAGATCTTTACGACCGGGCTTGTCAGGACCGATCAGACACTTGAAGCCATATACGGAAGACGTGATCACAGTGTCATAACAAAGCTTCAGGAGATCAATTTCGGCAAGGCAGAATGCATGACGTATGACGAGCTGAAGGTCTTTGACAACTTTCAGAAATGGGCATGGGACACGACGGGAGACGAGAGGATCGCAGACGCAGAGACAGCCAACGAATTCCACGACAGGATCGGCGAGGGCCTGAAAGAGCTGCTTGAAAAGCACCGGATGACCGAGCTGACGCACAGAGATGACGGTAAAGACGCAGTCACAGCAGTAGTCTGTCACGGCGGAGTCATCGCCTGCATAATGGAGAAGCTGTTCCCGGCTGTATGCGGGTCGATGTGGGACTGGCTGCCTGAGCCGGGCTTCGGATACGTGGTCGACTTTGAAGACGGCAAGCCATATATGTATACCAGGATAAACGATATAGGACGTCTCGGACTTGGACTGTACCGGCTGCCGTTAAGAGGAGAAAACAGGATAGACCATAAGAAGACAGACTCCCTTATAGATATACAGATGGCGAGAGGGCACGGGTATTTTGAGCTGGAGTTTCTCGGCTGGCCTGAAGACCGAAGTAAGGACGCAGTCGGCGAAGAGCGCATGGTCAAAGCTGTGCGGAGCTCGCTTGTCAGAAGATACGACCGCAGCAGATATGATCTTGCGGCGATAATCGACGCAGAAAGACTGGGCGAGGTCAAAGCAATGATCCGGAATTCCGGAGCGGGGTATTTTGACCGTCTTGCAGTAAACGGCGTGGAAAGATTTTATCCGTCATATCCGGAAGATGAGAATATCGACCCCGAGACACTGGCCGACAAAAGAATGGATGGGCCGCAGGAAAAGACAGCAAAGCCGGGAAGCGCTTTCCTGGATGACATATGGTCTGTTGTAAATGATCTGAAAAAGAGCGGTCTGGTAAAGAAGGCGGGACTCGCCTTCAACGGTTCCGCGACGCTGCTGGACGATCTGCTGAAAGAAAGACAGGAGATCGACTATGTTGAGCTTCCGGTGAACTATCTGATGGGGATGTCGGAAGGGGACCTGGCGCAGAAGTATTATACTATATCAAGGAGAAGGTACAAGGAGATACTTGTAAGGAGCCCGTTTGCCGGAGGCAGGCTGACGGATATGGGGACCGAAGCAGAGAAAGTCCTGGGCATCTCCCGGGATGGAAGCAAGGCAGGATCCGGAAACGATGAGACTGAGTCCGGAAAGGCAAGATTCACCATGGCGGGATACGCTATGATGAAGAAGGCTGACGCCCCGGCTTCTGCGGTGGACTGGGCGCTCAGATACGTGCTGTCTTATCCGTTCGTCGTTATAAGCGTGGCGTCGACGGGCGACCCTGAACATGCGGCAGAGAATATGGACGCCGCGGAAAGATTCAGGCCGCTTACTGAAGAGGACAGGGACAAACTTAAGGAAGCGGTCAAATATCGTGATTAGACGATATGGCTGGATGTGTTGAGATCACAACGTTACAGCTGTTGTTTATAGGCTGATGGAGATTTCGCCGGTGTGGAGGACATCCTCCATGCCGGCTTTTTCGCCTTCTAGATACCTCACGGCAAGGCCGCCTGTATCGTCTACTGAAAGAGCTTCGGCAGGGATGCCGCTTTCACTGTACTGAGGATGGATCTTTATGGTCCTTCCCAGTATGAAGCACCTTTCGCGGTATTCATCCATGAAATCACGGATATCGGGACTGGTTATGAGAGGCAGTGTCTCGTTTATTATTTCAGCGGCCAGTCTGCTTCTTGAGAAGCTGCCGGTCTCTGTAGACAGAGATCCAG
>CAYMBU010000007.1:0-25588 GCA_964388765.1 uncultured Eubacterium sp. | reverse complement strand
CGTTATAGAAGAGGTCGTTGACCCATTTGATAACAGCGTGCACGCCGGCTGCCTTTTCTATGGCCCGGCACGTACCGACGGCTGACGCCATGGTGACGAACAGCGATCTTGATATATCAAAGTCCGGAATGAATGAGAATGTCATATATAATCCGGTACCGGCAGGGGATTCAAATCTCCTGCCGAGCCTTCCTCTCCCGGCTGTCTGCCTGTTGGCTATGAACACCTTCGGAACAGCTGACGCAGGCTGTTCTTTTGCCAGATCATTGGTAGAGCCGGTCTCATCGCGCACGTCGAGTATGCACTGGACGTTCAGATATGAAGAGATCTCATCTTCAGTCAGCAGACTGCCGCTGTCTGCAAGCATGTAGCCAAGATTGGTCCTGCTCAGAATGTCATATCCCTCTTTACGCAGGGCGGCGCATGCTTTATTTACGGCGGCCCGGGAGACTCCGAGCGCCTCTCCGATCTGTTCTCCTGAGATATAATTCCCCGCCTGTTCTGACAAAAGCCTCAGCAGCCTGCTTTTCGTGGACATTGTTTCCTCCTGACAGTTATTTTCATATTCCGGCCTTAAAACAGCGATATCTGTATATGATTGTAAACGCTATGTATAAAGTTGTCAAAACAACGGTAAAACAGAAGGCTCTCTGCTGACATAACCAGCGTTTTTTGATATAATATAATCGAATAAATATGAATTCATATGCAGAAAGGTCAGAGCTATGAAAGAACAGGAAAACAAGCGTACTATACGCATGATCCTTCTTGTCTCCCTGATCATCGCGACGCTGGTAATTATCGGCACGCTGTGGATGGGACAAAGCGCAAAGAAAGCAAATGAAGACACGGTAAGTGCAATAAGCAGATTTTATCTGGACGAACTGGCGGGAAGACGTGAACAGGTGATCATATCCAATCTGAACAGCCATATCAGAGACATCAAGATGGCAGTATCGCTCCTGACAGAGAATGATCTGAAGGACCTGAAGCATCTGAGAGCATATCAGGCAAAGATGAGGGATCTGTATGGACTTGACAAATTTGCTTTTGTCGGAGATGATGGCCTTATATATACTTCGCAGGGCGTAAGACGCAATCTCAAAGACTATGATTTCGACCCTGAAAAACTGTCTGATCCGAAGATTTCAGTAAGATCAATAGGCACGGTCAGGAAAGCAGTCATTGCAGTGTCTGTCGACGATATAAAATGTGAAGATGTAAAATTCCGCGTCTGCTTCATGGAGATAGATATGGATGTTCTTCTGAGCGGCCTGTCACTTCAGTCGGATTCAAACGATACGACATTCTGCAATATATATACGAGAAAAGGTGAAGCCTTCACCAACATGGTGTTGGGTGGTCTGGCCAAGGAGGATAATCTTCTCAAGGCTCTGAAAAGAGCAAAGTATGACAGCGGCTCTTCAATGGAACAGGTAGAGAATGACTTTGCTGAAGGAAAGTCGAACATAGTATCGTTTACATATGACGGCATCAGAGAGACGCTGGACTATGTTCCGATAGAAGGTACCGACTGGATGCTTACATATCTGGTTCGCGAGAGTGTGATAAGCGAACAGGTAAGCGACATCTCAGAGCGTCTGACGAGTCAGAGTCTCATGCAGACTATCCTGACCGCGCTCGTCATGATGGGGCTGTTCGTGCTGATGATGCAGCAGGCGAGAAGGAATGCGAAGATGATGCTTGAGCAGGAGACCTTCGAGGCAGAAAGCAGGATCAAGCAGGAGGAGATGGAGCAGAGACTGGAGCTTCAGGAGGAACTGCTCGCTCAGGAGAAGAAGCGTGTACAGCAGGACAAGATGATAACCGCCATGGCGTCAGACTACAGGAGCGTATACTATGTAGATCTGGACAGAAACGAGGGCAAATGCTACAGGTCGATCGCACCGGAATCGGACATATGCCCTGATGGAAAAGGCTTTGATTTCGAGAAAGAATTCAGAGAATACGCCGATAAATACGTAGATGAAAAGTACAAGGAAGGATTCCTGAAATACATAGATATCGACAATATACGAGAACAGCTGAGTTCCAACTCCATAATCGTGCACAGATATCTGACTGTAAGAGACGGAAAAGAACGGTATGAGATGCTGAGAATGGCCGGAGTACGTCACCCTCAGGACAGAGACGATGACATAGTCCATGCTATCGGAGTCGGCTTCACGGATGTGGACGAAGAGATCAGAGAGGAGATGGCGCAGAGCCAGGCGCTTTCCGACGCCCTTGCCGCAGCTGAGGACGCAAGCAAAGCCAAGACGGCGTTCCTGTCCAACATGAGCCATGAGATAAGGACTCCGATGAACGCTATCATAGGGCTGGATAATATCGCGCTTAGCGATCCGGATCTCCCAGAGAAGACTAGAGGCTATCTTGAGAAGATAGACGGATCGGCACATCATCTGCTGGGTCTCATCAACGATATCCTGGACGTTTCCAGAATAGAAGCGGGCAGGCTCATGCTGAAGAGTGAAGAGTTTTCGTTCTCCACTCTCCTTGAGCAGGTCAATACCATCATAGGCGGCCAGTGCAACGACAAAGGACTCGACTATGAGTGCCATGTGACTAATTCTGTCGATGATTATTATATCGGCGACGACATGAAGCTGAAACAGGTGCTCATCAATATACTGGGCAACTCAGTCAAATTTACGCCGGAAGGCGGAAAGGTCGAGCTGTCCGTTGCGAAGACTGCTTCATTTGAAGGAAAGACTACGCTGACGTTCACAATGAGCGATACAGGAATAGGTATGGACGAGTCGTTCATACCTAAGATGTTTGAGCCTTTCTCACAGGAGGATTCAGTCAGCGTCAACAGGTATGGCAGCACAGGTCTCGGCATGGCCATAACCAAGAGCATAGTTGAGATGATGAACGGCAATATAAGCGTAAGCAGCAAGAAGGGCGAAGGTACGACGTTCACTGTGGCCGTAACGCTCATGGATTCCGACAAGAAGAGTGAAGGCAGGGAAGATACGGAGATCAGGCTCCAGGATCTGTCAGTGCTGATAGTGGACGACGATGAGATCGCCTGCGAGCACTCCAGGCTGATCCTCGAGGGCGTGGGGATATCGGCAGATACCGTCATGTCCGGGAAAGAAGCCGTTGAGATGGTGAAGATCCATGAGGCGAGAAGAGATCCGTATAATATGATCCTTCTGGATCTGAAAATGCCTGAGATGGACGGAGTTGAGACAGCGAAACAGATAAGGGCTGTAGTCGGAAGAGACTCTGTGATCATAATAATCACAGCATACAACTGGGAAGATGTTCTAGATGAGGCGGTAAGCGCCGGAGTGGACAGCTTCCTTGCCAAGCCGCTCTTTGCAGCCAACGTGCTGGAGGAATTCAAGGCTACGCTCAATAAGAGAAAAGAAAGGACCGAGGAGCATAAGGCTGATCTTAAAGGCAGGAAAATTCTTCTTGCCGAAGATATGGCTGTCAACGCAGAGATCGTGAAGGAGCTCCTCAAAATGAAGGGAATAGAGGTCGATCACGCTGAGAACGGAAGAGTATGCGTAGACATGTTCCAGATGGAGCCGGAGGGCTACTATGACGCCATCCTTATGGATATGAGGATGCCGGAAATGGACGGCCTGGAAGCGACCAGAATGATCAGGGCGCTGTCGAGAAAAGACGCGAAAGAGATACCTATCATCGCGCTTACGGCGAACGCCTTCGATGAAGACGTACAGAAGAGCCTTCAGGCAGGCCTGAACGCACACCTCAGCAAGCCTGTTGAGCCGAGCAGTCTGTTCGCGACCCTTGAGAAACTCATTAAAGACTGATAAGCATAGGAGAGTAGTTTAAATGGATCCGCAGACAGCAGCGGTATATATTGGAGCGATGGTATTGCTGATGATAATGTCGGCCTATTTCTCGGCTACTGAAACAGCATTCACTTCGCTCAACAGGATCAAGATAAAGAATATGGCGGAAGACGGGGACAAGCGGGCAAAGCGTGTCCTTGTTCTTGTTGAGCAGTTCGATAAAGTACTTTCGACCATACTGATCGGGAACAACATAGTAAACATAGCGAATACGGCGGTAGCGACGGTGTTCTTCGTCAGGCTTTACGGTTCGTACGGGCCTACTGTCGCGACAGTGGTCATGACGGTGACCGTTCTGATCTTCGGAGAGATTTCGCCTAAGAATCTTGCCAAGGAAAACGCGGAAGGCTTTGCGATGTTTTCCGCTCCGATCCTGTCGGTCCTCATGAAGATATTCGCGCCTTTCAACTGGATATTCTCACAGTGGAAGAAGTTTCTGTTCATGATCTTCAAAAAGAAAGGCGACAGAAGTATTACAGAAGACGAGCTCATAACCATGGTCGAGGAAGCAGAGACAGAGGGAAGCCTTGAATCAGACCAGAGCGAGCTCATACAGAACGCGATCGAATTCGACGCGCTCGAGGCGGTGGATGTACTTACGCCGAGGACAGAGATCGAAGCGATCAATATCGAGATGACAGAGGACGAGGTCGCTGAGATATTCCTCAAGACAGGCTTTTCCAGACTGCCGGTATACGAGGATGACCTGGATAACATCCTGGGAGTGCTGAACCAGAAGGACTTCCACAATTATATATATCACAAGGACAAGACCGTGTCCGACTTCATCAAGCCTGTGATCTATGCGCCTGAGTCCATGAGCGCGGGAGTCCTGCTCAAGCGTATGCAGAAGGAGAAATGCCAGATCGCGATCGTCGTCGATGAGTATGGCGGAACGACAGGCCTCGTCGCCATGGAAGACATACTGGAAGAGCTGGTAGGTGAGATATACGACGAGCATGAAGAGGTCGAGTCACAGGAGATAACGAAGCTCCGCAACGGAAGTTATCGTGTTCTTGCGTCGGCAAATGTCGAGAAGATGTTCGACTACTTTGACGATGAAGATGAGGAAAGCGAGGCCACGACCGTCAACGGATGGGTCGTCCGTATGATCGACAAGCTGCCTGAGGTCGGCGACAAATTCAGCTACAGGTCGCAGAAAAAGATATATGAAGGACGTGTAACGAGCGCTGACGACAGGAAAGCTAACGAGATAAATCTGACCGTTAATGATATTCCGGAAGAAGACAGCGATACAGATAACACACAGCAGACACGCAATCAACACACAGACCGTGTATGATATAAATGTACTAATGGAAAGGGGACATAAACCAAAATGAGCTTAATGGAAATGATCTTTGGGGATCTGAACAAGAAAGAAGTCAAGAAAGTAGAGAAGATCGCAGACAAAGTCGATGCTCTGGAAGACTGGGCGGCAGCGTTCTCCGACGACGAGCTCCGCGGGAAGACAGAGGAGTTCAAGGGGAGGCTGAAAGACGGCGAGACTCTTGATGATATCCTGCCGGAGGCCTTTGCCGTATGCCGTGAAGCAGCGCTGAGAAGCGTAGGCATGAAGCCGTTCCGCGTACAGGTCATCGGCGGTATCGTGCTCCATCAGGGCAGGATATCCGAAATGAAAACAGGTGAAGGTAAAACTCTTGTGGCGACACTCCCTGTATACCTGAACGCGCTGACAGGAGAAGGCGTGCACGTCGTGACAGTCAACGACTACCTGGCCAAGCGTGACTCCGAGTGGATGGGTAAAGTCTACACATTCCTCGGACTTACCGTAGGGTGTGTCATCCACGGCATCTCAGACCAGGAAAGATACGATGCGTACAGATGTGATATCACATACGGAACGAACAATGAGTTTGGTTTCGACTATCTGAGAGACAACATGGTCACATACGAGGAAGAACTCGTGCAGAGAGACCTGAACTATGCGATAGTCGACGAGGTCGACTCGATCCTCATCGATGAAGCGAGAACGCCTCTCATCATTTCAGGACAGGGAACTGAGTCGACTGACATGTACAAGAAGGCCAACCAGTTCGTCCTCACGCTGACCAAAAACGACGATTACACAGTTGAAGAAAAGGATCAGGAAGTATCTCTTACCGACGCCGGTATCAAAAAGGCTGAGGCGTACTTCCATGTCGATAACTACGGAGATCCTGAGAACATGGAGATCTCCCATCACGTCCAGCAGGCGTTGAAGGCCAACACCCTCATGGAGCGCGACGTCGACTACATCGTCAAGGAAGGCGAGATCGTCATCGTAGACGAGTTCACCGGCCGTCTGATGTTCGGAAGGCGATACAGCAACGGCCTGCACCAGGCGATCGAGGCAAAGGAACATGTTCTCGTACGTTCAGAGTCAAAGACACTTGCTACGATCACTATCCAGAACTACTTCCGTATGTACAAAAAGCTTGCCGGTATGACAGGTACCGCGAAGACAGAAGAAGATGAGTTCAGGGACATCTACAACATGGACGTAGTGGTCATCCCGACGAACAAGCCGGTCATCAGGCAGGACCTGCAGGATCAGGTATATCAGCATGAGATTGGGAAGTTCCACGCTATCGCCAATAAAGTCGCAGAGCTGCATGAAACAGGAAGGCCTGTACTTGTAGGTACGATCTCCATCGAAAAGTCAGAGCTCATAAGTGACATGCTTAAGAAGCGCGGCATCAAGCATAACGTACTGAACGCGAAGCAGCATGAGAAGGAAGCTGAGATCGTTGCTCAGGCAGGACGTCTTGGCCAGGTGACGATCGCTACCAACATGGCAGGAAGAGGAACCGATATCCTGCTCGGCGGAAACCCTGAGTTTGAGGCGAAGCGCCAGATGAGGAAAGACGGTTTCACCGACGAACAGATCAGCTTTGCCACAGGCTTTGCGAAGTCAGACGGTGAAGAGATGAACAAAGCCAGAGAGGTATACAGAAAATATCACGACGACTTCAAGAAAGAGACAGACGTCGAGCATGACAAAGTCGTAGAACTTGGCGGCCTTGCGATCATAGGTACAGAGAGACACGAATCAAGGCGAATCGACAATCAGCTCCGCGGACGTTCAGGACGTCAGGGAGACCCCGGATCGACGCAGTTCTTCATTTCTCTGGACGACGAGCTGATGAGGCTCTTCGGCGGAGACAGGATGAAGAACGTCGTTGCCAAGATGGGACTTGAAGAGGATGAAGCCATCGAGGCAGGTATGCTCACAAAATCCATCGAGAGCGCTCAGAAGAAAGTTGAAGGCCGTAACTTCGGTATCAGAAAATACGTTCTGCAGTACGACAACGTAATGAACAAGCAGCGTGAGCAGATCTACGGCGACAGAAAGAAAGTGCTGCTCGGTGAAGACCTCCGTGAGTACATCATGGGCATGATGAGAAGCATCGTACAGAATATAGTAGAGCCGTATACACTGGATTCCAAGTATCCTGAAGAATGGGACTTCGAGGGAATGACCAAGAAGCTCAGGAAGATCTCGCCTAAATACAAGGGGATCGATGAGAATGATACAGACTATCTGGCCAGTCTCACGGCAGACAAGCTGATCGCAGACATCCAGGATGATTTTGAGAAGATATATGAAGAGAAAGAAGCTGAGATCGGCGAACCGATGCGTGAGATCGAGCGTACGATCCTCCTCAACGTAGTGGATAATCTGTGGATGGATCAGATCGATGCCATGGATCAGCTGAAGGAAGGTATCGGACTCCGTGCTATCGGTCAGCAGGACCCTGTAGCGGCATATGCGAAGGAAGGATTCGAGATGTTCGACGCCATGAACAGCGAAATCGCGGAGGAAACCGTGACATACTGCTATAACGTCTCCGTAGAGACCAGGTCGAAACGTCATCAGGCTGCCGAGATAGGTGAAGAGAGGAAGTCAGAGTTCGTAGATGAAGGACTTCAGCAGATGGAAGCTGAGCAGGGCGGACCTTCAAAGAATATGAATGTTCCGGACAGAGACGATAAGCCTGAGACGGTGCGCCGCGACCATCCGAAGATCGGAAGAAACGACCCTTGCTGGTGCGGAAGCGGAAAGAAATATAAGAACTGTCATATGAAACAGGATCAGGAGGAGGCAAGAAGGAAAGGCCATGCTTAAACTCGATCCGGTAAAACAGGACCTGCAGCCTAAGAGGGACAGCCTTGTTGAGATAGGTGAATCGCTGGCGATCCCGGACCTGAAGAAAGAATCAGAGGAGCTCAATAAGAAGACGCTCGCCGATGATTTCTGGAATGATTCCGAAGCGGCTCAGAAGGTCCTTCAGCAGAAAAAACAGATAGATGACAAGATAACGGAAGACGAGTCTCTGCTGGGTGAATTCGACGATCTGGAAGAGATGATCGAGCTCTGTGAAGAGATGGAGGCCGAAGGCGAAGCTGAAGAAGCCGATGCCGAGGCAGACGACATTATTACGGGTTTTGATGATTTGAAGAAAAAGCTCGACAGTTTCCGTATCGCCATGCTTCTGAACGGGAAGTACGACAGCAAGAATGCGCTTCTTTCCGTGCACGCGGGAGCCGGCGGAGTCGACGCAATGGACTGGACGGAGATGCTTCTCCGTATGTATACGAGATGGGCGGAGAACCACGGTTATAAAGTCGATGTCGTTGACGTGCAGGATGATACAGAGGCAGGCATCAAAAGCGCCACTTTCTTTATCGAGGGCATGAACGCTTACGGATATCTCAAACACGAGAAAGGGGTACACCGTCTGGTGCGTATATCGCCGTTCAACGCGGCGGGCAAGCGCCAGACGTCCTTCGCCGCGCTGGAAGTCATGCCCGAGATGGACGATGTAGACGACGTCGAGATCAAGCCGGAAGACCTGCGTATCGACACATACAGGTCGAGCGGCGCAGGAGGCCAGCACGTAAACAAAACTGACTCTGCGATCCGTATCACACATCTGCCGACGAACATTGTCGTAACCTGTCAGAACGAGCGGAGCCAGCATCAGAATAAAGATATGGCGATGAAGATCCTTATCTCCAGGCTGGCTGACCTGAAGGAACAGCAGCATAAAGAGACTCTGAAAGAGATCAAAGGCGATTTCTCGCAGATCACATGGGGATCGCAGATCCGCTCTTATGTATTCCAGCCATATACGATGGTCAAAGACCACAGGACCGGAGCAGAAGCCGGGAATGTGCAGGCCGTTATGGACGGCGACATAGATCTGTTCATAAACGAGGAGCTGAAGCAGCTGTAGTGTATTATAAATGCTGACACATGTTCATACGAGAGACCACTCTCGTTTAGTCCTCACTCAATGGTACTAAGCTCACGCTGCGTTATTACTTGCGTTCACTAAGTACCAGAGTTGCGGATGTCTCTCGCATTAAATGTGTCAGCATATAACAGACAGACGTGTTTCAGCATTCTGTACAGATGACATCCGCAATGTCGGCTCTTAGTGAGCACGAGCGTCAGCGCTGTGCGAATTTAGTGCCGCTACATGAGGACTAAGCGCAAGCGGTCATCTGGTAAGAATGATGAAACACATAAAGGTGTTAAATGCTGAACATCTATTATGGACGGGAATCCGTCGACAGGGAAAAGTTCATATACGAAGAGATAATGAGAAGAGGCTTCAGTGCTTCTTCTCCTGTTATTGTGCTCGTTCCGGACCAGTATACGCTGGAAGCTGAGCGGCAGGCGTTCCGTGTCACGGGTAAAGAAGCACTCATCGGTCTTGACGTGTACAGCATATCGAGGCTCGGTCATAACGTGCTTTCCAAAGTCGGTCAGGGCAGCATACAGTTCATCGATAAATACGGCCGACAAATGCTTCTCACAGGCATAATGTCGGATCTTAAGGATGATCTTCTGGTGTACGGAGGAAATGTCAGGAAGCCCGCGTTCATAGAGATGGTGAACGATTACATCTCAAGTCTTAAACAGTACAGCGTGTCGCCGGAAGCCCTGGAAGAACTCGCTTCAAGCCTTCATGAGAATGATGTGCTCGGAATGAAGATGAGAGATATCGCGAAGATCTATTCGGAATATGACAAGGCCATAAAGGGCAGATATACAGATTCAGAAGACTATGTAGACCTGTTTATATCCAAGGCTGAGCAGTCAGATATGCTCGCCGGGGTATCAGTATGGGTCTACGGCTTCGACAGCTTCGCGCCCAAGTCGCTTAAGGTGCTTGGGATGCTCATGAAGCTGTGCCCTGAAGTAAATGTGGTGCTCGCATATGACAGAGGGGCAGGAGATGAAGATCTGTTCGACCTTACAGGGCAGGTCATGAACAATCTCAAAGCTGCCGCGGAAGAAAACAGTGCTCAGATCGGCAGGATCACGTCGATAAAAAAAGCTTTTCCTGACGGCAGATATGACATAACAGATACGGCTCCGGAAATAAAGCATATCGAGCATGAGCTGTTTTCCGCAGTGCCGGGAGTCATGCGGACAGAGGGGAATGAAAGCATAACTGTCACCGAAGCAGCGAACTACTACAACGAGGCAGAGTCAGCGGCGGCATTCATACTTCACCTTATCAGGGATAAAGGATACAGATACCGCGATATCGCGGTCATCTGCAATGACACAGGAGACCTTCAGGCTGCTCTCGCGAGGGCTTTTGACGAATACGGTATACCGAGCTTTCTGGACAAGAAGAGAAGCGTTTCGGAGTCGGGAGCCGCGGCATATGTCATATCCATGATCACGGCGTGCGTCAGGGGGATGCGTACGCGGGATATAATACGGACACTCAAGACAGGTCTTTCGGTTCTGGATCAGGATGAGACAGAGAAACTTGAGAATTATGCGATAAGCTACAAGATAGATAGAAACAGATGGAAGAAGAAGTTCAGCTACGGTGCTGAGCAGTATGGCGAAGATGGACTCGCGGAGCTGGAAGAGTACCGCTCCAGGGTCATGGATCAGCTCGGCAGGCTGTACGCCATACTGAGGAAGAAGCAGACCACAGCAGAGTTTCTCGCTGATCTGTACAGATTCCTTACAGAAGACGCCGGACTCACAGTAAAGCTGGCGAATCTGATGGACGCGCAGACGGAAGCCGGGCTGAGAGATCTGGCTGATGAGACGAGACAGATCTGGAAGATGATGATATCGATCATGGACCAGATCAATAATATAATGGGAGAGACGCAGTTTGATGCGGAAGTGTTCCTGCAGCTCTTCACGGTCGGGCTGAAACAGGCGGAGATCGGCCTTATGCCGACGTCTCCTGACGACCTTATGATCGGCACGATGCAGAGGACCAGAGTAGGCAGAGTCAAAGCAGTCGTAGTAGTCGGCGCGAACGACGGGATAATACCTCAGGGCGGAGCGCCCGGGGGACTTTTTGCCGAACAGGAAGACGAGAGACTGGCCGAGACCGGGTTTGAGGCGTGCAGGTCTGAACAGGTAAGACGCCAGGAAGAGAGACTCGCCATATACAGGAACCTGAGCAGGCCTGAGTCGGAGCTTTGGATAAGCTATACAGCGGCAGACCAGACAGGAGGACAGCTGAGGCCTTCTGAGCTCATAGAAGATATACTCAGGATCTTTCCGGATATCAGAGTCAGAAGGGACATTCTGAATACAGGAAAAGCGGAAGATCTGATCTCAGGAAAGACAAGTACTCTGAGACACATGACGGAGGCTTTTGTTCAGGAAAAGAACGGGCTGGAAAAAGATCCGGTCTGGGACGACGTGATGTGCTGGTACCGCGCGAATGAGCCGGAGAAAGCCGCCGCGGTGGCAGAAGGGCTGAAGTTCCAGAACAGGGCAGGAAGCATAGGAAGAGAGCTTGCGGACATAATGTTTTCCGGAAGAGGACGCGACTCGCTGAGCGTGTCCAGGCTGGAGAAGTACGCGAAATGCCCGTTTTCGTTCTACGTGCAGTTCGGGCTGAAGCCTGAGGAAAGACAGATATTCGAGGCAGGATCCCGCGAGATCGGCGACGTATATCATGAGTCGCTTATGGAGATCACCCAGAAGCTCACGGACGAAGGGATCTGGGACAGCATAACGCCGGAGCAGATAAAAGACCTTGCGAGGAGCACGGTAAGAGCTAAGAAAGAGGATTTCGGCGGTGGTGTGCTCGGATATTCCGGAGGCGACAGTTATCTGGCGGATCGTGCGGAGCAGACTGTTGAAGACGCGGTGAACGTTCTTGTGAGCCACGCCAGAGCAGGGAAGATACGGGAGAGCCGGTATGAAGAGGAATTCGGGCGCCAAAGGCGCATAAGGCCTGTAGAGGTCAGCGCAGGCGGCCGGACGATATACATCGAAGGGAAGATAGACAGGCTCGATGTGCTTGAGAACGGAAGAGTCAAGATAATGGACTACAAATCCGGACATCAGGACTTCACAGATCCGCTCGTACGCGCGGGTCACAGCCTGCAGCTCATGGTTTATCTGAAAGCGGCGGAAGAAGGAGTCCGCGAACCTGCGGGAGTATTCTATTTCTATCTTGGAACAAAGGGGATCGACACGGCCGGCAAGAATGATGTCGACATCACAGGAGAGACAGATCCTGACCGTATAAGCGAGCTCAGAGACGCCAGTATGCGCGGACTTCTCGTTAACGACCCTGAGACTATCTCGGAGATCCTCGGCGACGATGAAACAGGAAGGATAGCCTCTATACGCAGAAAGAAAGACGGAGAATATACGGGTTCAAACGGCAGTGCGGTCCTGGATGAGGAAAGTTTCCGTGAGCTTCAGGCCGCGGTGGACGATAAGATAGAAGAACTGGTGCAGGGCATCAGCGACGGAAAGATCGACATCAGGCCGATGCGCCAGAAGAGGGTCAACCTTGCCTGCAGATACTGCGAATATAAAGGGATATGCAGGTTCGACACAGGGTTCAAAGGCTGCACTTTCAACATGATACATTAAGCGTTCCATTCAAACGCGCGGTCTTTCCGCAGCGTGAATCTTCTCGACAGAGTCTTTTCTGAAGACGGCGAGATCTGGCGGATATAATATCTGCCGCTGAAAACGGCGCTCCTGGATGGCATCTTAACGGACGCCGTTCCTTTTTTATCTGTGATGAGCCTTGCCTTTGCCTCGTCAGGGATAGAATCCCACCAGTCTTCATCTGACTTGTATTTTCCGTATTTCTTCGGCCAGATCAGGAACTCCGCGTTGCTGAGATCGGAGCTGCCGCCGCTTTCTGGATCAGGTGAAGCCGGCGAAACTGTTACTTTGAGTTTCGGGGTCTTCGGCTTGTATTTGAAGACGACTCGCTTCGTCCCTTTTTTGATCGTTACGACTCGTGATTTACTGCCGGCTCTTTTGAAGCCGGACGGGGACTTCTTGCTGGTGATCATATACTGCTTCCCTGTTATCAGCGTCCTTGAAGTGGCCGACCTGCCTTTTTTGTTTGTCTTTACGGTTTTTCCGCCTATCCTGGTCTTCGCTCCGGAGAGGTCAGGCGTGCGGTCATACCACGGTTTTTCGTATTTTTTGTATGAAGCCTGGATGCGGACCTTCTGTTTTCTGTATTTCAGTACTCTGAATACCTGATAGTCTGTCGCGCCTCTGGTGCCGTCGTACATCTTCAGTATTTTTCTGATCGTCCTCGCGCAGGCGATGCCGCCGTTCGGATTGCCGGTGGAATTGTCGTGGATGCGCGTGTCCAGGCCCGTGCCTTTTCCGCTCACGACCGCGATATGGCACCACTGATTTACGCCGTTTATGTTCGCGTGTTTCTTCCCGAGCAAAGGCTCCATTTTGACTTTGCCGCCGCTCAGGCCGCGTTTGAAGAAGAAGATAATATCTCCCGGCCTGATGCTGCCTTTGGTATGGTATTTCCCATCGCCGCCGTATTTCTTCGCGACGCGGTAGCCGTATGAGACCATCCTGGTGTTGTGGCTGACAAAATAATTACGGATGTATCTGACCGTTCCGTAGTTCGGGACGCGCGGAGACACATCGTACACGGCGTTCATCGCCCATTCGGCGTATCCGACGCAGGCGTACATGTTCTGCCCCGGGAGCTTCCAGTAGTAGTTTTTGCCGTTGTATTTGTTCAGCTTTTTGTCCGTGACGTTTTTCGACCACACCTTACGGCTTTTGACCGCGGCATATGTGTCCGCCGCCGGGACCGCCGCCGATATGGCAAAGATCAAAGCCAGCACGGCCGAAACCGTCCTTATCCACTTTCTGTGCATCAGGATCATCATGAAAATTATTTCTCCTCATTATAATTATACAATGGGCAGATATTAAGAAAGGATGAAAAAGACTGAAAACGTCTTAAGCGTCGGCGCCCAGACGACGCAGCGTACGCACGGCGCGGCTCTCTCGCCGGAGTTATATCGTCGGCATCCAGCATAACAAGCGGCGCCCGTCAGAAGAAGCGGCGCCCGTCAGAATAATAGGTTTGACGAGGCGGGGCCTTATATGCTAGAATAGCAATTGCGGTAAAATGTGATATATGCTTCCGTGGCTCAGTCGGTAGAGCAGCGCATTCGTAACGCGCAGGTCGCCGGTTCAAGTCCGGCCGGGAGCTCCACAGGGGTCTGGTTTTAACCAGACCCTTTTTTCGTTCCAGAAAATCGTGCATATCTGTACATTTGGCAGTTTTCGGGGGTAGCTGTTACCACGCTGTCACCATATGTTTTTGCTAATCGTTCCAAAAATCAGAGCTTCTGGCAGTTTTCGGGGGTAGCTGTTACCACGCTGTCACCATACACCTTTAATATTCGTTCCAATTGCAAGGTTTTATCTTTTATGGAAGTATGTCCATTCTATCGCTTCTCTACCACAACAACAAAAAAGAGGCAGTTTCACAATGCGTCAGTTGATTGCCTGGTGAAACAGCCTCTTCACTATTCTGTTAGATGAAACAGCCTCTTCGGTATACTATTAAATAGTATTTTATTTGAGGTTCATTTCTATTCACATTTCTATTCAAACTTCTATTCGCACTTCGCCAGCAGTTTCTCCCACTTCATGTCGACATATTTCTGTGCGTCCTCGATCATCCATTCGTTTCCCGGAAGGAACATGTGCTTGAACCTTCCCTGCTTCTCAAGGAACCGCTCTACAGGGAGCTTCTTCCTCGGCTCATAAGTCAGATGCCATTCACCTTCAACGATCTCGTACATAGGCCATACACATGTGTCGACAGCCAGCTTGCAGATCTCAGCCAGATCGGAAGCGTCGTAGCGCCATCCGCGCGGGCACGGTGCAAGTACGTTCAGGAAGCATGGGCCTTCAGTGTAGATAGCCTTATGCGCCTTGGCGTACAGATCACGCATATCCGTGTACATCGTAGTCTGCGCGACGTAAGGGATGTTATGCGCCGCGATGATCGCTGTCAGGTCCTTCTTGTCCTGGTTCTTACCGTAGCTCTCGGTACCGACAGGCGACGTCGTCGTGTTGGCGAATCTCGGCGTCGATGATGAGCGCTGGATGCCTGTATTCATGTACGCCTCATTGTCGTAGCAGACGTATACCATGTCGTGGCCTCTCTCCATCGCTCCGGAAAGCGACTGCAGGCCGATATCGTAAGTGCCTCCGTCTCCGCCGAAGCAGATGAACTTGAAGTCCTCGTCTATCTTGCCGCGCTTTTTCAGAGCCTTGTACGCAGTCTGGACGCCGCCCGTCATTGCGGCTGCATTCTCAAAAGCGCTGTGGATGTAGCTGTCCTCGTAAGCGGTGTTAGGATATATGAAAGTAGAAACTTCCAGACAGCTCGTCGCGTTGCTCACTACTGCGCGGTCTCCCTCGTCGAGAGCACGGAGCACGCTGTTGATCGCGACACCCGCTCCGCATCCCGCACAAAGTCTGTGGCCTGAAGCAAGGCGTGGCTTTTTGTTAAGTTGTTCTTTTAAACTGTATGCCATTTCGTTTCCTCCTTACTTCTCCGCGGCTTCCTGAACAGCCGCGTCTGACTCAGCACCTTTGCCTGTGATGCATTCGGCTCCCGACTCACCGTTGTCTCTCACTCCGATGTGTCTGTAGACATCGCCGGGCTCTCCGGTCTCTGCTATCTTCTGAAGTTCTCCGAATATGTCGGTGAACGTTTTTATCGTGACGTCTCTTCCGCCGAGGCCGTACACGTAATCTACCATCAAAGGCCTTTCAGGCGAATCGTAAAGGGCTGACCTTGTTTCTGCGAAAACAGGACCTCCGCATCCGGACATACCCTCGGATTTATCCATGGCCGCCACAGCCCTGACTCCTGACAGCGCATCAAAGAGTTCCTGTTTAGGGAATGGGCGGAACACTCTGATCTTCACAAGCCCGGCCTTGACGCCCTGCTCACGGAGCATATTGACGGCAGCCTTGCCTGTTCCGGCAGACGATCCGATCACCACTACTGCGAATTCTGCATCGTCCATCATATACTTCTCGATGAGTCCGTATTCTTTACCGAAAGCTTTGCCGAACTCAGAGCCGACTTCGAGCACAACGTCGTGCGCATGTTTCATCGCTTCAGCCTGTGCTTTTTTGATCTCCATGTAATAGTTGCTCACTCCGTAAGGACCGACAGCCATAGTCTCATCCTTCTTGAGGAGATAGTGCTCAGGCTCGTACTCGCCGACGAAAGCTTTGACATCCTTATCGTCGTAAAGCGTGATGTTCTCGACATCGTGGCTCGTGATGAAGCCGTCCTGGCATATCATGATAGGAAGACGGCATCTCTCTGCGATCGGGAACGCCTGGATGTAGTTGTCATAGGCTTCCTGATTGTTTTCAGAGTATACCTGGATCCATCCTGCATCTCTTGCTCCCATGGAATCAGAGTGGTCGCAGTTGATGTTGATAGGGCCCGTAAGCGCACGGTTTACGAGCGCCATGACGATCGGCAGTCTGTCAGACGCCGCTACATAAAGCAGTTCCCACATAAGAGCGAATCCGGCGGACGACGTCGCCGTTATCGCTCGCGCTCCCGCGGCGGAAGCACCGATACATGTAGACATCGCCGAGTGTTCGGACTCTACAGGCACGAACTCTGTATGTACCTGTCCGTTTGCTACGTAGCTGGAGAAATACTGTGGTATCTCTGTTGAAGGGGTGATAGGATATGTTCCCATGACGTCAGGATCGATCTGCTTCATTGCGTAAGCGATAGCTTCGTTCCCGCTCATCCTTTCTCTTCTGGACATTTATTCCTCCCCCTTTCTCTTCATGGTTATGGCACCGAAAGGGCAGACCTTGGCGCAGATGCCGCAGCCCTTACAGTAATTCAGGTCCATTCCTGCCATCTTGCCGTCAACGATCCTGATCGAAGAATCAGGACAGTACGGAGCGCAGAGAAGGCACTGCTTGCACTTGGCGCTTTCCCAGTCAGGGGTCTCGACGCGCCACTCGCCTGTCATAACGAGACGGGACGTTGCCGGCTCATAGATCTCGGCGCCCGGAGTCATCTCCTGCCAGGAGCCGTCTTCATGGATATCTTTTGCTGATCTGAACATTATTTATATAACCTCCCGGCCTGCTAGCCTACTCTGACCTGATCCATCGCCTGTTTGAGAGCTTTCATGTTACCCTCAACGACTTCAGGCTTGGTACGGAATTTATGATTGAACGATTCTTCCATGTCCTTGAGGAATTTGTTCTGTTTTACGAGACCGCTGACTTTCACGACTGCAGCGAGCATAGGTGTGTTCGGGATATTCTTTCCGATAGTCTCGAGCGATATGGTCGCCGCATCGACGGTGCAGACACGTCCTTTGTAGCCGTCGAGCTCACGTCTGATTTGGCTTGGCGTCTTGGTGGTATTCACGATTATGGCGCCTTCCTCAGAAAGACCGGCCGTCACATCGACTGACTCGAGAAGAGTCTCGTCTACAACGACTACGTAGTCCGGATAATAAATGTTGGAATGCACCAGATTCGGTGTGTCTGAGATACGGTTGTAAGCCGTGATCGGCGCGCCCATTCTTTCAGGACCGTACTCAGGGAATCCCTGGACTTCTTTCCCGGAATTGAAACAAACGTCCGCCAGAAGCAGACATGCTGTCTTGGCGCCCTGGCCGCCTCTTCCGTGCCATCTGATCTCAACAGCTTTACTATTTCTGCTCATTTTTCCTCCTAAAACAAAATCCGCCCTGTATCAGGACGGATGTAATAGACCGTTTATAAACCACCTGCTACGAAACGCATACTATCATATGCTCTCCTGATAACGGGGGAGGACCGTCGCGGCTTACTTGACCTGCTTTCTGCCGCGCGACTCGGGAGTGATATTCGGATCAGAGCTACGCTCGGTACCGGGCTCTCACCATCCCCGGCTCGCTTGTTCCTTCTCGCTTCTGACTTACTGTCTCCGTCATAGCCTTTGACTGCATTCAGTTGTATAACCATATTACTGTACTAAAGTAAAAAAGTCAAGCCCGGTTACCATGTTTACAGCAAGGTGAAAAGAAAGTAGAATATGGTTAGAACAGAATCATCCGCCGGAGTGCGGACTGGAAAAGGAGAATGATCATGAGAAACGATATATACTATCCGTCGGTCGACGGAGAGACCACGATCCACGCGGTCGAATGGGTGCCGGAAGGCGACCCTGTTGCAGTACTGCAGCTGGTACACGGCATGACTGAATTCGTTGGAAGATATGACGAGTTTGCCGCATATCTGGCAGATAAGGGCTTCTATGTAGTGGGAAACGATCATCTCGGGCATGGAGAATCGATAAAAGACGAGAGCTGTTATGGATTTTTCAGAGAGAAAAACGGGAACAGGGCTTTGCTCGAGGATATCGAGACGCTGCGTGAGATGACCGTGGAGAAATACCCTGACGTGCCGTACTTCCTGCTTGGCCACAGTATGGGTTCGTTCCTCGCGAGGCAGTACGTTGCGAGACACGGCGACAAGCTCGCAGGCGCGGTGATCATGGGAACGGGGACTACGCCGGAAGCTACGCTGAAGACGGGCAGAGCTCTCTGCAGGATGATCGCTGCGGTCAAGGGCTGGAAATACAGAAGCAAGCTTGTATACGGTATAGTTTCCAACGGAAACAACAAGAGGATCCCGGACGCGAAGACCCCGGCAGAGTGGTTGTCCAAAAACGAGGAAAACAAGGCGGCATATCTCGCTGATCCAAGGTGCACTTTCAGATTCACGCTGAACGGATATTACAACATGTTCTACAGTATCAGCGACTGTCAGAGCAAAGCTACGGCTGCAAGGATCCCGAAGGAGCTGCCGATGCTTCTGGTGTCTGGCGCAGAAGACCCGATCGGACAATACGGAAAGGGCGTGGAGCATGCGTATAAGCTATACAGTAAGGCCGGCATAAAAGACCTGAAGATGAAGCTGTATGAAGGCGACCGTCACGAGATCCTGAACGAGCTCGACCGCGACAAAGTGTATGACGACTTGTACGCATGGTTCCAGGAGCATATGAAATAACAGATTCAAAGCACAATAAACCGGGCGCCTCACGGGCAGCCCGGTCTTTTTATGCTCATGTCACGGTCAGCGGCGCTTGTATTCAGAATCGCAGTAGCAGCATCTGTATATCTTGTGCTCGCGGTCGGCGAGATAGAACTTATGGACGAATCCCTGCTCGGTCGAAGAGATGCACCTCGGATTGGAGCATTTGATTACGTCTGTCAGAGTCTCCGGAAGGTCCAGATGAACCTTTTTGATGAGGTTGCCGTTCTTGACGATGTTAACGGTCACGTTGTCGTCTATGTATCCGAGCACGTCAAGGTTGACGTCTATATCGCCGTCGATCTTGATTATGTCCTTGAGGCCATACTTCTGGCTCTTGGCGTTCATGATCATCGCCACGCAGCAGTCGAGCTTCTCCAGCCCGAGCAGCTCATAGATCCTCATGCCCTCGCCGGCCTTGATGTGGTCCAGTACCACGCCTGTGTTGACTCCATCTATATTCATAGTCCAACCTCCTATTTCAATCCCAGCAGATACAGGATCAAAGCCATTCTTATATGCTTGCCGCAGAGTGCCTGATAGAAGTAGCACGCGCGTGGATCGTCGTCCACTTCTACTGCTATCTCGTTGACCCTCGGGAGCGGATGCATAATTATCATATCCTGTTTTGCAGTCTTAAGCTTGTCCAGCGTCAGGATGTAGCTGTCGCGCAGACGTACGTAATCTTCTTCGTTGAAGAATCTCTCTCTCTGGACTCTTGTCATATACAGGATGTCCAGCTCAGGCATCGCATCCTCCAGATCTTCATATTCTTTCCATTCGGCTCCCGCCGCATCCATCTTCTCTTTCACATATTTTGGAAGCCTCAGCTCAGGAGGTGATATCAGTACGAACCTGATGCCTTCGTATCTGAGCAGAGCCTCTATCAGAGAGTGGACTGTACGGCCGAACATCAGGTCGCCGCAAAGTCCTATTGTGAAGTTGCCCAGCTGTTTCTTCCTGCTTATCGTAAGAAGGTCTGTCAGCGTCTGGGTAGGATGGAAGTGGCCGCCGTCTCCTGCGTTTATGAGTGGTACTGTGGTGCGCTTTGCGCCTACCGCTGCCGCTCCCTCTTTAGGATGGCGCATCGCTATGATATCCGCATAGCATCCTGCCATGACGACTGTATCGCCCACACTTTCGCCTTTTGTTGCAGAGCTGGACGAAGCATCGTCGAATCCCAGCACGTCCCCGCCGAGCTCCATCATGGCGGCGGTAAAGCTGAGCCGTGTCCTTGTGCTTGGCTCAAAGAACAGTGTCGCCAGCTTCCTGCCTCTGCAGATGTCGCTGTAACCTCTCGGATTTGCCTCGATGCTGTCGGCTATCTCTATCAGATGGTCGATCTCCTCAGTAGACAGATCTGTGATGTTGATGACATTTTTGATCTCTTTCATGTGTTCTCCCTTCATGGTGCAGTATCTTATACGCGCGTGATCCAGCTCTCGTCCAGAGGATCGTCCCTGAACGCAAGAATGCCTTCTTTTTCCTCCGGCCTGATGTAATCAGTTTCGGCTGCGACTTCCACCAGCACGTCGAGATCGCAGAGGCTGTGGTTTATCACGTTATGCTGCTCAAGCATCTCTTTGGATTTCTTCATTCCGTATGTGAAAATGCTTGCTATGCCAAGCACATCGGCGCCTGCCTCCCGAAGAGCCTCGACTGTCTCTATAACAGAGCCTCCTGTAGATATCAGGTCCTCTATGACGACGGTCTTCTCGCCTTTTTCTATGCGGCCTTCGATCCTGTTCGCGCGGCCGTGGTCTTTCTTTGAGCTGCGTACATACCCCATCGGAATATCCATGAGGTGAGCCGTGATCGCTGCATGAGCGATACCTGCTGTACTAGTGCCCATGAGCAGCTGGCAGTCAGGATAATATTTCTGAATGACTTTGACCATGCTGGTCTCGATTATGGTCCTTGCCTGAGGTGCGGTAAGAGTCAGCCTGTTATCACAGTAGATCGGGCTTTTGATCCCGCTTGCCCAGGTGAAAGGCTCGTGCGGCCTGAGGAACACTGCCTCGATTGACAGAAGGCTCCTCGCTATCTCTTTTGCTGTTTTCTCTTCATCAAAATCCATTTTCCTTCTCCTTTACTGCTGTTCGCCGAGAAATTCCGACACCGCCCTGAGGTATGCGGCTGCCGGATCGTCTGCCTGAGTCACAGGCCTTCCGATAACTATATAATCAGAGCCGAGCATTCTCGCCTTTGCCGGAGTCGTGATCCTGGACTGGTCGTCTGCGGACCCGCCTTCAAAACGTATGCCCGGAGTCACAGTCAGAAAATCATCTCCGCACGCGCGGTGGATGAGGCCTGCCTCCAGAGGGGAACAGACCACACCGCCAAGGCCGGCTGCTTTGGCATTTTCTGCGTATTTTACTATTACATCATTGATGTCGCCGCTGATCAGAAGCTCTTCGTTCAGCATCGTCTGATCAGTCGATGTCAGCTGTGTTACTGCTATGAGTATCGGAACATCCGCGCCGCCGTTTACGGCTTTGCCCCCGTCGCATGAACAGGAAGCTTTAATAGCGGCTGCGCCTGATGAAAGTCCGTCAAGCCCTGCCTTCATCATTCTGATCCCGCCGGAAGCGTGCACGTTCGTCATATCCACGCCCAGTCCGGCGAGCGAACGCATGCCGCCGGCAACGGTGTTGGGAATGTCGTGAAGCTTGAGATCGAGGAACACCTTATGCCCGCGGTTCTTTATCTCCCGCACAACACGTGGACCTTCCGCATAGAACAGCTCCATTCCGATCTTAACAAACGGTTTTCTAATGTCTTTGAAAAGGTCCAGGAACTCCAGCGTTTTCTCCATGGAAGGGAAGTCGCAGGCTACTATTACGTCTTTTGCCATATATTTCTCCTTATCCTGTTATTCGATTATTCCTATTATATCTTCCAGCCGCTCTATTCTGAGGTCGTCCATCACGCGCGTAAGATCCCTGATGATCTTCTTACATGCGAACGGATCTCTGAGGTTTGCCGCTCCCACCTGAACAGCCGTCGCTCCGGCCATCATCATTTCTATCACATCTTCAGCGGACGAGATACCGCCCATTCCCATGACGGGGATATCTACAGCATGGACGACCTGCCAGACCATCCTGACGGCCAGAGGGAATACCGCCGGCCCGGAGAATCCACCGACTTTATTCGCGAGCACCGGTTTTCTGCTCTTTATGTCTATCCTCATTCCGAGCACGGTGTTTATCAGGCTGAGGCCGTCTGCGCCGGCGTCTTCGCATGCTCTTGCGATCTCTGTGATGTCGGTCACGTTTGGAGAAAGCTTGATGAACACAGGTTTTCCGGCTGCCTTCTTCACGACTCTGGTGATCTCAGCCGCGCTATCCGGGTCAGTACCGAAAGCCATGCCGCCATTATGTACGTTCGGGCAGCTGACGTTCACTTCTATGATCCCGACCTGCTCCTCTTTATCCATTGCCTCGGCAAGCCTTGCGTATTCTTCCGGCGCAAATCCGCTGATGTTTGCTATAACAGGCTTGTGGAAGATCTTCGCCATGTCCTTAAGGTCTTCTGAACAGACTGCATCCATCCCCGGATTCTGCAGCCCCACAGAGTTGAGCATGCCTGAAGTGCATTCCGCGATCCTCGGAAGGGGATTGCCATACCTCGGTTCTACCGTCGTGCCTTTGAACGAGATGGAGCCGAGTATGTCCAGATCGTAAAGTTCGGCAAATTCTTTGCCGTACCCGAAAGTCCCGCTTGCCGGTATCACCGGGTTGTCGAGCCTGAGCCCGGCCAGTGTCACTGCCAGTCTTCCGCTTGTATTGTCTTCTGTCTTTACCATATTATCTCTTTCCTGAACAGAACAGGTCCGTCCTTGCATATCCTCTTGTATCCGTATTTCGTTTTGCATGAGCACCCCATGCAGGCGCCGAATCCACATCCCATTCTCTCCTCAAACGAGAACTGTCCGTCCGGCGAGTGGTCGTACACTGCCTTAAGCATCGGCTCAGGCCCGCAGCACATCACATAGTCAAAATCATATGTCAGCACGTTGGTGCTGTCTCTGTTTATACGCAGGGACCTTGTCTCCGGATCAGAGTCATTATCATTTCTGTCACGCCCTTTATCCCCTGCCTTCATCCTGTCCATGATGTCGGTGACGAGGCCTTTGTACCCGTATGATCCGTCTTCGGTCGCTATCACCGGCTCGATGCCGAGCTTCCTGAAACTGTCTATGCCGAACATGTCGGACGCAGACCTGAAGCCGAGAAGAACGCAGAAGTCCAGAGCCTTTCCCGAAAGAGTCCTTTCACTGTATCTCGCATCCCCGTCTTCAGACGAAGCGGTGCTTTCCGCCGGCAATGTGACAAGCTGCTTCGCCAGTTCGTGTACCGGCGGCATACCGATCCCGCCTGCAACAAGAAGAGTCCGTTTTCCTCTCTTTGACAGATCAAAGCCGTTTCCCAGCGAAAGAAGCACGTCTAGCTCATCTCCGGGGCATTTCTCTGACAGCAGGGAAGTTCCGCGGCCGACGACCCTGTACAGGATCTCCACGTGTGAATCGTCATGGTCAAAGACCGATATCGGTCTTCTGAGGAACATATCGTCTACAAGGATGTCGATGAACTGACCCGGCGCCGTAAAGCCGGAGCAGTCGCCCTCAAGCGACATATGCCAGACGTTGTCCGCGATCTCATTGTTGAATTGTACTGTAAGGTTTCTGTCTTTCATTTCCTTATTAGCTGCTTACGATCTTTCCTTTGTGTATCGTCATAATCACTCTGCCCTTGACGGGGTCGCCTTCGAACGGCGTCGCTCTTCCCATGGTCCAGAAGTCGTCCGGATCTATAGCATATTCTGCTTCGGGGTCAACTACGGTAATGTCGGAGAAAAGCATCCTTCTGCCTTCTACTGCATCTTTGTATCCGACGTTTCCCTCGCATCCTCCGCCGGCTGTCTCGCTGTACAAAGCTCTGAATGACCCGCCTTCAAGCATTTACGCTCCCGGTAGTCCGAAGCGTTTTCTCGGGGCGGAAGTTATGCATTCTATCAGCCGCTCATATGGGAGCAGCCCTGTGTCGGCCAGCCTTGTCTTCAGGACAGGGAAAGCCGTTTCCAGTCCTACTATGCCGAACGGGCTTTTCTCCAGGCCGTGCGATTTCTCCTCAGCGCTGTGCGGCGCGTGGTCGGTCGCTATCATATCCACCGTCCCGTCAAAGACCGCTTCGCGGAGCGCGTCTCTGTCTGCTCTGTCCCGAAGCGGCGGATTCATCTTGAACCTTCCGGAATCGGCAGGTTCTCCGCCGCGGCAGTATTCGGCCACGTCATCCTGCGTAAGGACAAGATAATGCGGGGCTGTCTCGCATGTCACGTTCACGCCGGACTGCTTTGCCTCGCGTATGATCTCGACTGATTCCTTTGTCGATACGTGGCATACATGATAGCCGCATCCTGTTTCATAGCATAAATTGACGTCGCGCTCCACCTGCTTCCATTCGCTTGCGGAGCTGATGCCGGTGAGGCCGCTAGCGTCGGCGAAAGAACCTGCGTGTATGCATCCGCCTGGTTCGAGAAGGCTTTCGTCCTCGCAGTGAGCTACGATGAGTTTTCCGAGCGACTTCGCGAGTTGCATCGCGTCGCGCATCAGTCCGCCGGTCTGTATGCCGCGTCCGTCGTCGCTGAACGCGCAGACATACGGAGCCATGCCCTCCATGTCAGACAGCTCGCTCCGGCCGTCCTGCTTCACCGTGATGGCTCCGTAAGGTATCACATCTATGCAGGCGTCGCGTTTTATTATGTCAAGCTCCGTTTTAAGACTGTCAAAGTCTTTCGGCACGGGAACGATGTTCGGCATCGGGCAGACACATGTATATCCGCCGTGTGCCGCCGCCTCAGAACCTGTGCGTATCGTCTCCTTATATGAAAAACCCGGCTCGCGGAAGTGAACATGCACGTCCGCAAAACCGGGTAATATGTCTTTGTCGCTGAGGTCGACGACTTCATCTATATCAGTGGTGCCAGGAGCCGACCCTCTGTCAACAACAAAAGCGCTTCCCCCTTCAAGAAGAATATCCGCCGGAACGAATTTCCGCCCCATAAAAACTCTTCCGTTTACAAGTAAAGTCGCCATATGGTACTCCTCATACACTTTCCAAAAAAGGCCCCAGACCGTATGTCTGAGGTCATTAATAATATACCATATCGGAGAGTCCCGCGCAATAGAAAAAGCACGCCGCTGAAGGCGTGCGTAAGAGTCGTTTCTGATCATGCGTGATTACAGTTTAAAGCTTCCCAGTCCTTCTTTCACAAGCATGAGAAGCGGATTGTGGTCATATATGACACCGCTGAAGTACGAGGCGTCCATGTACGCCCGCAGCGCGTCCGC
>CAYMBU010000006.1:18427-32921 GCA_964388765.1 uncultured Eubacterium sp. | reverse complement strand
CATCAGGCTTTCGCCCATTGTGCAATATTCCCCACTGCTGCCTCCCGTAGGAGTCTGGACCGTGTCTCAGTTCCAATGTGGCCGTTCACCCTCTCAGGCCGGCTACCGATCGTCGCTTTGGTGAGCCGCTGCCTCACCAACTGGCTAATCAGACGCGGGCCCATCCCTCCCCGATAAATCTTTGGCAAGTGTATCATGCGGTACTCTTGCTTTATGGAGTATTATTCAAAGTTTCCCTTGGCTATCCTCCGGAAAGGGGCAGGTTGCCCACGCGTTACTCACCCGTCCGCCGCTGTCCTTGAACGAAATCAACCGAAGCGTCATTCTATCAATTCTCGCTCGACTTGCATGTGTTAGGCACGCCGCCAGCGTTAATCCTGAGCCAGGATCGAACTCTTGTTTAAATCGTATCTGAAAGCTTTCGCTCTTAGATCTTTGTTTGATCCCTGATTTTCTCAGAACGCTGATCTCTTTGATCTTTCGCGTCTCTTATCCGATTTGGTATCGAATTACTGTTTTTTTCAGGAAATTGTCGAGAACAAATTGTCTCAATGCATATTCTTCATATGCCCTTTTTCTTGACTATCTTGTTTCCTGTCTATGGAATTTTCTAGGTTCTCTGCGGATCCTCTCCGCTGCAGGCCCTCGCCTGTGTCCGTATGTCGCGAACAGTTAATATATTACCATCTCACCTACCCCTTGTCAACAACTTTTTTTCGTTTTTTGAAAAAGTTTTTTGGTCCAAAATTGTACCGCTTTACAGCTGTTTTTCAGGGATGGTTATGGCTTTGATCTCAGTGCCGTGTTCTCTGATGACCGACACCAGATCTTCCGTCTTCAGCGTGACCGTGGCGGTATTGTCATTAGGGTGGATGCCTATGTATCCGTTGTCCTTATAGAAGTCTTCATCTATATAGAACTTCACAGCGCATTCTTTATCGTTCAGAAGCCCAAACGGCGACACCATCCCGGGAACTACGCCGAAGTATTCCTCCAGCTCTTCCGGAGACCCGAACGTCAGCGCCCTGGTCCCCTGCTCGTCGCGGAACTTCTTAAGGTCCACTCTCTTATCACCTCTCACAGTCACGAGGTAAAAGTTCCTGTGTTTCTTCTCACGCAGGAAGAGATTCTTCGCGTCGCATTCAGGATATGGGAACTCAACGTCGCATACGTCAGACATCGACCACAGCGCCGGATGGTCTGTGATCACATGCCACATATCCTTCTCGTCAAGCAGATCGTATATATCCTGTTTGTTCATCATCTGAAACGTGTCCTCTCTTTCTGTCAAAACCCTCCCGGGGAGGCTTTGTGTCGTGTTCCTACATTATATTATATATAGGGTCCAGAATGCAATAGATGTAACTGTCGCTGTACGCAGCCATACTTTTGGTATTTTTATACAAAATCAGGAAATATGCTGTTTTTCTCATTTCTGTTGTATTGACATAATAAGTGAATAATGATATATTGCATATATATGAAAAATTTTGCATAACTACCGAATGTTATACATTCAAAGCGTATGTATATTAAAGGAAAGGAAGATTGAAATGAAAAAGACGTTAACAATGATCGCAGTTCTGACACTTTGCGTACTGATGACAGTAGGCCTTGCGGCATGCGGAGGCTCCGGGTCAGCGGAGAAAGAAGAAGGCGGAGAGAATTACGTGGTACTGATGAATCCTGATTTCCCTCCATTCGATACTACAGATGCTGAATCAGGCGACCTTGATGGCTTTGATGTAGATATGGTAAACGCCATCGCGGAAGACCAGGGATTCACCGTAGAGTGGAAGTCAATGGACTTAGATTCACTAATCCCTGCGCTTGAAGCAGGAAACGGAGACATCGTTGCTTCAGGAATGAACGGCGACGTACCTGAGCGTCAGGAGAAGGTAGACTTCACAGATCCGTATTACAAGAGCGGGCTCGTAGTTCTGGTCAAGGCTGATAACAACACGATCAACAGCGAGGAAGACCTCACGAAGGACATGAGAGTAGCAAGCCAGTCAGGGACAACAGGAGCTGACGAGGTCAACAGACTGAAGGACGAAGGTCTGATCAAGGAAGCAGTCATCCTGAAAGGTTTTGATGAATGTGTACTCCAGCTGCAGAACGGCGACTCGGATGCGGTCATCATCGATGAGCCGGTAGCAAAGGGATACATGAAGATGAAGGAAGGCGAGTTCAAGGCTGTAGGAGACACGATCAACGCTGAGCGTTACGCAATGGCAGTAGCCAAGGGCAACTCAGAGCTCCAGGAGAAGCTGAACACAGGCCTGAAGAACATCGTTGAGAGCGGAAAGTTCGCGGAGATCTGCGAGAAGTGGGAGATCGCGAACATGTATGAGGAGTAATCAGTAATACCTCTTTCAGGCATATAGAATATTATATGACGGCGCCGGCACTACAGCCGGCGTCACATTCATAGACAGACAGGATTAGAACAATGAGTATTTGGTTTGGTTTTACAACGGCAATGAAAGGAGCGCCATACACAGTAGGCGTAAGTTTTTTTGCTGTCATCATCGGCATGATCCTCGGATTCGGACTTGCTATGATGCGTATGTCCAAGATCAGGATCTTGCGTCTTATCTCGGGCATCTACATCGATATCATAAGAGGAACGCCTATGGTAGTGCAGGCTCTGATCTTCGCCTACGGCGTGCCTCAGCTGCTGCAGAAGAACGGAGTGCCTTTCAGATGGCCTGAGCTCCTGATACCATGTATGCTCGTCTGCGGAATGAACAGCGCGGCGTATATGGCTGAGATCATAAGGGGCGGATTGCAGGCAGTCGAGAAAGGACAGATGGAAGCTGCAATGTCGCTCGGCATGACACATTCCCAGGCGATGAGACTCGTCATCATCCCGCAGGCGTTCAGGATCATCCTCCCGTCGCTGGGCAACGAGTTCGTAACAATGATCAAAGAGACTGCTGTACTTTCATACGCCGGTACCGTGGAGATCCTGAGGCGTGCCGCCCTGCTCTCCGCAGCGACGTTCGAAACGTTCATAGCATATATCGGCGCGGCTCTTGCGTACATGGTGTTCACGATACCTCTGTCCAAGCTGATACTTCTGATGGAGAAGAAGCTGTCAGGCAAGGGAAAGAAAACTGTGAAGGCCGAGGATACCTCGACTATGCTCGACTCTGAAGAAATAGCCAAGGAAATGCTCGCGGATCAGACAGCGGCTAACCGCGAAGGAAGATAGGAGGTGCCGGTATGATAGAGATAAAGAACCTGAAGAAATCATTCGGCGACCTGAAGGTGCTGAAAGGAATAGACCAGACTATCAACGATAAAGAAGTGCTTTGCGTCATCGGCCCTTCCGGAGGCGGCAAATCCACTTTCCTGAGATGTCTGAACAGACTCGAAGAGCCGGACAGCGGCGAGATAAGGCTGGACGGCGAGCTGATCACAGACGCCAATATAACTGAAACAAGAGAAAAGATGGGCATGGTGTTCCAGAACTTCAATCTTTTCAAGAACATGACAGTCCTGGGCAACATTACTGCAGCCCCTATCCATGTAAAGAACATGCCTAAGGAACAGGCAGAGAAAAAGGCCATGGACCTTCTGAAGCTTGTAGGACTTGCAGATAAGGCGAACGACAGACCTGACTCATTGTCCGGAGGCCAGCAGCAGAGAGTCGCTATTGCAAGAGCTCTTGCGATGGACCCTGAGATCATGCTGTTCGACGAGCCGACTTCAGCGCTCGACCCTGAGATGGTAGGAGAAGTACTCGATGTAATGAGAAAACTGGCAGATGAAGGGATGACCATGATCGTCGTGACGCACGAAATGGGGTTCGCGAAGGAAGTCTCGGACAAGGTCATCTTCATCGACGGCGGAGTCATCGTTGAACAGGGAACTCCTAAGGAGATGTTCGACGATCCGAAGGAGGAAAGAACAAAAGCCTTCCTTGGAAGCGTGCTCCACTGACAGAACATATATCTGTTATGCGGTAAATGCGAAAACACAGCTATAAAAAAACATCAAAAAACATGCTTCAGCGGTGATCCGTACGAAGCATGTTTTATTTTCCATTTCACTATTTGACGATGTCTGAAAGTACTGTCAGCATCTTTTCCGGGTCGATCGGCTTTGATATATGACCGCTCATGCCGGCCTCCTTCGCCTTCTTCTTATCTTCATCGAACGCGTTTGCCGAAAGAGCTATGATCGGTATATTGGATATGTATGGATCTTCGATCGAGCGAATCTTCTCTGTAGCCTCATAGCCGTTCATCACCGGCATCTGGATATCCATCAGTATCACATTGTAATATCCGGCTTCGGACGATGCGACCTTATTATACGCGTCTTCCCCGTTAACAGCAGTATCTGCCTTGAAGCCCATGCTTTCAAGAAGCATTACCGCGATCTCACGGTTCATTTCCACATCGTCAACGAGCAGAACTCTGGATCCCTCAAAGCTGATATCGCTTCTGTCATCGACCGGCCCCGCACACTTCACATCACTCTGATCACACGGCTTAAGGTCGAGTCTGACAAATATCTCTGTGCCCTGTCCCGGCGAAGTGATCAGCTCTATCGTTCCTCCCATGAGGTCAACAATGTTCTTGGTTATGGCCATGCCGAGGCCTGTGCCCTGTATGCCGCTTACGGATGATGTCTTCTCACGCTCAAATGCTTCAAAAACCCTGGACGCGAATTCTTTCGTCATGCCGATGCCGTTATCGCTGACACGGAATTCATACGTATTCCTGTCATCAGACGCAGGTCCGGCTTCCCTGAGCTCGACCTTGATCTTTCCGCCCTCTTCCGTGTATTTATATGCATTGCTTATCAGGTTCAGCATGATCCTTTCAATAAGGGTCTTATCGCAGACTGCAAAGCGGTCCTGAACGGAATCTGTGACCACAGAATAATCCATTTCCTTCTGCTGCATCTGGACCGTGAACATGTCACGTATCTCATCCATGACAGCGATCAGGTCTTCAGGCTCCTCATCAAGCTTGATCTTGCCGCTTTCTATCCTGCTCATCTCGAGGATATCGTCGATGAGCTCCTGAAGCTGCCGTCCTGAAGCCCCTATCTTGCTGAAGTAATCCTGCGCCTGTTCTATCGTGATATCATCATTATCCTTCGCCAGATTGGTGTATCCGATTATCGCGTTAAGCGGCGTCCTGATGTCGTGCGACATGCTTGAAAGGAATACCGTCTTGGACACATTGGCTTTCTCAGCCGCCTCAAGATCTGCTTTCAGCTTGTCGCTTTCCCTTATACGTCTGGTAACTATATGCATAATCTGAAGCATGGCGAATACGAAGATGCTCCCGCCAGACAGGATCAGAGCGATCAGGATACTCGGATTCCCGAACAGGACCACTCCAAAGTAGCCAAGGAAAAAGAGTATCAGAAGGAGGATAGGTATATAAAGTATCCTGGGATCTCTTTCCCATATACCTTCTTCCTTCACATAGCGCTGATATTTGATATATCCTATGATATTGTTCAGCATCAGCACTATGCCGAGATATATCATCAGATTTATTACGATCTCCATTTCTAACAGATCTCTTTTCTACCTGCACTTCGTATCAGGATATCAGATATACAGCCTTACTGACGGAGCGCCTGTCTCCTCCAGCTTCCTCACCGCTTCTTTGAACTCTCTCGTGAGCTCTGCCTCGTCGGCGTACTCCGGACGGAGTATCACCTGCGACGAAAAGTCGCGGCGCCTGATCAGATATTTCTTCCCGGCAGGATCCATAAGCATATCGCCGTCAGGAGCATGCTCCAGCGTCATCAGCGGATACGCGCCGGAATCGCGGTCCTCGTGCTCCAGGCTGTACTGATATCCGCTTACTCCCAGCTCTGCGAGAGCTTTCGGCGTTTCACTGTTATATACGTTAAGTCCGTAATCTGCGAATACTTTCATTCCGCGCTTTACGAGCGGTGTGATCCAGTCAAGGTTTCCGACATAGCATCCGGTCTGTTTCACAACAGCCTGTACCGCGTCGAAATTATCCTTCAGGAATGTGTCCTCCCTGCCCTTGCATATAGCTGAGATGTATGGTTTGAATCTGACTCTTGCAAGCTTGCTTGCGTTCCTTATGACGTCCACGAGCGGGATCAGCGCCGTTATGCTGACATTCTTCTCCGCCAGAAGCTTTCCGACTTCAGCACCCGCTCTGAATCCGGCGAAATCATGCCAGTCAAGGAAGTAAAGCTCTATCGTTCCAAGATGCTTCGGCATTACTGTTTCAGTCTCTCCCGGCTCCTTGGATTCCCAGAACTCGTCTTCACCGGCACCTTCAGCGCCTTCCGGTATGACCTTGCCTGTATCGTGGAAGTCGTGTTCCTCTTTCTGTGCCGCATCCGGTGCTTCAGCTCCGGCTGCCTCGTCCAGCTCTTTCTTGCTGAACGTTACCGTATCGTCTTCTCCAGGCTTGGAGTCCATTGAAACATACGTATTCTCGTCTTTCATCTTTTCGGCGAAATATGCGGACGGACTTCTTCTGGATCCTTTTCTGATCTTATCCTTCAGCTCTTCCAGCACGTTGCGCCTCATCTCGTTGATCTCGGACACTTTCATGCTGAGGTCGCGGACTTCCGGCGGTATATCGATCTTATCAGCGGCAAAAGGCGTCCCGCCGGTCTTGCCAAGTGCCTTCATGAACCTGTCGGCCGTTCCCTCGCCCTTTCCAAGCGATTCCGGAACATCGCGCCAGCATTCCGCAAAAGTCCCGTCAGGCGTCTCTGCTCTCAGCACCAGCCTGTCATCTGCTATCTTCATGGATACTGAGATCGGGAGCCTGCGCTGTCCCACTGTTCCGAAATCCATATCCTTGAAAGTCTGTCTGGCTTCCTTCAGCTGTGTCCTGGAAGAAGTCCTGTATACCTTGTCCCCTTCTGACACATTGCCTCTGAAGTCGCCGATGGCTGTCGTGCCGTCTTCCAGCACTTTTATATATGTAACTATGTTGCTGAGCAGTTCTTTCCCGTGAATCTCTATGCCGTCTCCCACCTCGATCACATGATCGAGCTTCACGATGACCTGTCGGTCGTTCTTTCCTCTTCCTACGACAGTTCCGACTCTGATGCCGCTGTTTTTAGGAAGATCTCCTGAGATGAGCTCTCTTCCGCTCTTGCCTTCCAGATATCCCTTGCAGGATCCTCCCCTGCTGAAGATCTGGATAAGCGCTTCCCTGTCGTCTCTGGAGATGGTATAGTATCCGTTCTGATAATATTTATCTATGTATTTTCTGTATATCCTCGTAACGACGGCGACATACTCCGGCGTCTTCAGTCTTCCCTCTATCTTGAGCGAAGCAACGCCTGCCTTGATCAGCTCGCCGAGATTGTCTATCAGACAAAGGTCTTTAGGGCTGAGCGGATAATCCGGCATTCCTGCCGTCAGCACGGCTCCGTCTGAAGACAAAGTCCTGTACTGCAGCCTGCAAGGCTGCGCGCAGCATCCACGGTTGCCGCTCCGGCCGCCGTTATATCTGCTGAGCTGGCACTGGCCGGAGTAGCAGATGCACAGGGCGCCGTGGCAGAAGACTTCGACTTCTGCCCCTGCGCCGTTGGCGCAGGCCGCGCGGACCTCGTTCAGTGTCAGTTCCCGCGCGGTCACGACGCGTGAGTACCCGAGACTCGCTGCAGCCGAAACAGCTACAGGACCTACGGCTGACGCCTGCGTAGATAAATGCAGCTCCATCTCAGGTATCCTTTCATGGATATACCTTCCGAGACCGAGATCCTGGATTATCAGAGCGTCAACACCGCATTCGTATAGAAATTCAGCATAATTCAGGCCTTCCTCCAGCTCATCGTCAGTAACAAGAGTGTTCATAGTAACATAGACCCTGACCCCGCGAAGATGCGCATACCCTACGGCCAGCGCCATCTCCTCATCGGTAAGGCCTTCGGCGGCCTGTCTTGCGTTCAGGAACCGGCCGCCGGTATACACCGCGTCAGCTCCGTTCTCAACAGCCGCTATGAATTGTTCTTTGTTTCCTGCCGGAGCCAGAAGCTCCACTTTCTTTTTCATGCCGGCACCTCTTTCAAGCTGCTTATTACTTTTCCTTATAGTCTATTATACCATGCTACACCAATCATGCTCCACCCAGAACCGTCCCGGCTGGTGCACACAGATCACCCCAGAACCGTCCCCACCTTCGCAAAAATGCGAACCAGGGAAACGTCCCCACCTTCGCAATCTACAGCGGGCGGTAATCCAGCTTCACGCCTTTCTGTTTTTTCTCGACGGCTATCGCGAAGATACGGGCTGTGTCCATGCATGTGAGCACAGGCAGGTTCCGCTCTATCGCCGCGCGGCGAAGCGGGAATGTCGCCGCCTGTACTTTATTGATCGCCTTAGGCGTATTGATGAGGATCTGGATGTCTTCGCCGATCCTCTCCTTGACATCTTTATAATCCAGGACTTCGCACTTTATGCCGTATTTATCGAGGAATTCGCATGTCCCGTCTGATCCGTAGATCCTGAATCCGAGATCGGCGTACTTCTTCAGTATAGCCGCTCCTTCGTCGTTTTTATCGTGTTCGCGAAGGCTGCAGAACAGCGCGCCTTCTGTCGGGATCTTGCCGCCCGCGGCGATGAATCCTTTATATATCGCCGTATCGAGATCCGGATCGACTCCGAGTACTTCGCCCGTCGACTTCATCTCCGGACCTACCGCGACGTCGACGTCTGTCAGCTTCGCGTCTGAGAATACAGGTACTTTGATGGCGTAGTAGTCCATCTTCTTATACAGACCTGTGCCCCACTCCATGTCTTTGAGCTTCTTTCCAGTCATGACCGCGACGGCGATCTTGACCATAGGCACCTTGGTGACTTTGCTCAGGATAGGAACTGTCCTGGACGCGCGCGGGTTGACCTCGATCACGTAGATCTGCTTTCCGTCCCACGCATACTGGACGTTCACGAGTCCTACTATGTGGAGTGCCTTTACGATCTTCTTGGTATCCGCAACGAGCTCGTCGATCACTTCAGGCGGAAGGTCGTAAGGCGGCAGGCTCGTGCAGCTGTCTCCGGAGTGGACTCCTGTCCTCTCGAAGTGCTCCATGATACCCGGGATAAGGACGTCGTCTCCATCGGCGATAGCGTCCACATCCATCTCCTTGCCTTCTACATACTGGTCGATCAGCACCGGATGCTCATGCGACAGCGATACTGCCTCTTCAAGATACTGTGTGAGCTCGTCGTTGTTGTATACTACCTGCATCGCACGTCCGCCGATAACGAACGAAGGCCTTACGACCAGCGGGTATCCGAGTCTTGCGACAGTCTCGAACGCCTCTTCTCTTGTCCTGACCGCTCGTCCCTTAGGCGTCGCGATGTCGAGTATGTCAAGCAGATCGTCGAACTTCTCACGGTCTTCCGCGAGGTCGATGTATCTGTTCTGTGTACCGAATATCTTGATGCTTCTCTCTGCCAGCTGCTGCGCCAGGTTCAGCGAGGTCTGCCCTCCGAACTGGAGGATCACTCCCTCAGGGTGTTCCTGTTTGATGACGTTCATGACGTCGTCCATGTGGAGCGGCTCGAAGTAGAGCTTGTCTGATGTATCAAAATCCGTCCTGCCCGTCTCAGGGTTGTTGTTTATGAGTATCGACTCATAGCCGAGCTCGTGCAGCGCCCATACGCCCTGTACGCAGCAGTAGTCGAATTCGATGCCCTGCCCGATCCTTATCGGCCCTGAGCCGATAACGAGTATCTTCTCATGGTCAGATTTGACGCTCTCGTTCTCTCCGCCATAGCTGGAGTAGTAGTAAGGCGTCAGCGCCTCGAACTCGCCCGCGCAGGTATCAACCACTTTATACACCGGGTAGATATCGTGATAGACACGGATATCCTGCAGTACTTCCCTGCTTATCCCTGTAAGATCCAGTATCGTCGAATCGAGGAATCCTCTTGTCTCGGCTTCGCGGATAAGGTCTGCCGACACCTCTTCAGTCTTCAGCCTCTCCTCCAGCTCTATGATACCGAATATCTTATTAAGGAACCACCTGTCTATCTTCGTCTTCCTGAATATATCTTCTACGCCGCCGATCCTTCTTCTCATTATCTCGGCGATGACGAATATTCTCTCGTCGTCCTGCTCTTCAAGCTTCTTCATGAGCTGTTCGTTAGACATGGCGGTGATCGAAGGTACCAGAAGCCCGTCGCAGTTTATCTCGAGCGAGTCGGTCGCCTTCAGGAGCGCGCTCTCGAAGGTCCTGTCTATAGCCATGATCTCGCCGGTAGCCTTCATCTGTGTGCCGAGCTTCCTCGACGCTGTCCTGAATTTGTCAAAAGGCCACTTCGGGATCTTTACTACGCAGTAGTCGAGCGCCGGCTCAAAGCATGCGCTGGATCCCTGTGTCACGTAGTTCTTCAGCTCGTCCAGTGTGTATCCTATGGCGATCTTGGCTGCGATCTTGGCGATAGGATAGCCGGCGGCTTTTGATGCCAGTGCGGACGAGCGGCTCACGCGCGGGTTGACCTCGATCACGATATATTCGTCCTTGTCCGGGTTCATCGCAAACTGGACGTTGCAGCCGCCCTCTATGTTCAGCGCCCTTATGATCTTCAGCGCCGAGTCACGAAGCATCTGGTACTGCGTATCGTTCAGCGTCTGCGTAGGCGCTACTACTATGCTGTCTCCTGTGTGTATGCCTGCAGGGTCAAGATTCTCCATGGAGCATATGATGATGCAGTTGTCCCTGGAGTCACGGATGACCTCCATCTCGATCTCTTTCCAGCCTGCCACCGATTTCTCTACGAGCACCTGCCCGATGGCACTCTTTTCGATGCCCATCTTCACGTGCTCGGCAAGCTCTTCATCGCTGCTCGCGAATCCGCCGCCTGTTCCTCCGAGTGTGTAAGCCGGACGGATGATCACAGGATATCCTTCTTTGTCAACAAAAGCCTTTGCCTCTTCAAGGCTGGTCGCTATGCAGCTCCCCGGAATAGGCTCGCCGATCTCCTGCATCAGATCCTTGAAAGCCTCACGGTCCTCTGCCTTATGGATGCTGTCTTTGTTTACGCCGAGGAGCTTGACCCCGTACTTCTGGAAAACGCCTTTCGCGTCGAGTTCCATACCGAGGTTCAGGCCTGTCTGTCCGCCGAATCCGGCAAGGACGCCGTCAGGCTTCTCTATTTCGATGATCTTTGTGACAGCCTCTTCGGTCAGGGGCTCCATGTAGACCTTGTCTGCGATGCCGTAGTCCGTCATGATCGTCGCAGGATTGCTGTTGATCAGGACAGTCTCGATGCCCTCCTCCGTTATGGCTTTGCACGCCTGCGTCCCGGCATAGTCGAACTCGGCTGCCTGCCCAATAACGATAGGGCCGGATCCGATGATCATTACTTTCTTCAGTGTAAAGTCCCTTGCCATTACAGTCTGCCTCCTTTCATGAGATCGATGAACTTATCGAAGAGGTAGCCTGTGTCGTGCGGCCCCGGATTGGATTCCGGGTGGAACTGCACCGAGAACACCGGCTTGCTGATATGTTCCATTCCTTCCACGGTTCCGTCATTCAGGTTGAGGTGCGTCACGTCGAGTCCGTGAAGCACGACGCTGTCCGCCGCTACCGCGTATCCGTGATTCTGCGACGTTATGTAGCTTCTTCCGGTCTTCTTGTCGAAGACTCCGTGGTTGCATCCTCTGTGTCCGTACTGCAGCTTGTATGTCCTGCCGCCCTGTGACAGAGCTATTATCTGATGGCCCATGCAGATACCGAATACAGGCATCTGTGAAGGTCCGTAATTACTGTTCGTTATGAGCTTTTCCACTATGACGATCTCTTCCTCCGCCGCCTCCGGGTCTCCCGGCCCGTTGCTCACGAATACGCCGTCAGGCTTCATCGCAAGGATCGTCTTTGCCTTTGTCCCGTACGGGAAGATTGTGAGGTCGCATCCTCTCGCATTGAGCTCCCTGAGGATGCTTCTCTTGATACCGAGGTCGAGTACCGCGACCTTGAACTTTTTCCCGTCCGCCGGCGTGACCTCTGAAGGCATCTCGGTGACCTCTTTCACACCTGCGTCCTTCATCTGGTCTCCTCTGAGGTCAGTCTCCTCGCAGAGCTTCTTGATCTCGTCCAGGCTTAGGTCCTCCGTGGAGATCACGCATTTCTGATTTCCGTCGTTCCTGATCTTTCTGGTTATCTCTCTGGTGTCCACGTCGTAGACTCCCGGGACGTCCATCTCTTTAAGCCACTTGTCGATATTCTTCTCGCATTTCCAGTTGGAAGGTCTGAAGCAGACGTCTCTCACAATCAGGCCGAACGCCCATATCTTATCCGACTCAAAATCAGTCTCATTGATGCCGTAATTCCCTATAAGCGGATACGTCATCGTCAGGATCTGTTCGCTGTATGAAGGGTCCGTCAGCGTCTTCTGATAGCCGGCCATCCCTGTGTTGAACACAAGCTCGCCGACGCGTGTTTTCTGCGCTCCGAAGCCCTTTCCTTTATATATCGTTCCGTCTTCGAGATATATGATGCCTCTCATTCGGGTACTCCTTCCGCGGCGCTTCCCGCCGCTTTCAGACTATATTCATCCATATTATTATTTTCCAATTATGAGTATACTATGCTACTCATAATTATTCAACTAAAATCCCTTGATTTTGTTCGATTTGTATGATATCATCGTATCCTTCGCAATATCTATTCATTTTTTTACATATTCATACACCAAGGCGTCTGTTGCAAAGCAAAAGAGCGCAGGTCCAGATCCTGCGCTCTTCTGCAAAGCCCTAAGCTATGGTCTAGGAAGATGTATCCTATTTTACAGTGATCTTGATGGATACTGTCTTGGATCCAGCCTTGAATCCTGTTTTTGCAGGTGATGTGACTTTGACTTTGACAGTATACTTACCCTTCTTGAGTCCCTTCTTCAGAGTTACCTTTCCGGCTTTGCTTACCGTGATCTTCTTGTTGCCGGAAGCCTTCTTGAATGAAGCTTTGGCACCGCTGCTGACCTTGGCCTTCAGGCTGAATGACTGAGCTTTCTTCTTAAGAGTCTTCGCCTTGAATGTCTTGGCTGCAGGCGTGACTTTGATCGTTGTAGCTTTCTCGATCATAACGAGTCCGGCTTCAGCTGTCTTGAGTTCTTCAAGACGCTGGTTGATGTACGCCTGATCTGTCTTTGAATGCTCTTTTATGTTCTGGTTGAGCCCTTCGATGTAAACAAGGATCTTGGCATTATCGAACGCAGCCTTGAACGGAGCCCATGAATCTGCTGTGTAGTCAGCTTCATTAAGATCCATCGTTTTGGTCACTTCAGCCTCGAGCGCAGATCTGTCGATCGCATGCTCTGTTGTGTCGTGCTGGATATCGATACCATAGACATAATATGAAACTCTCATATTTGTCTCGTCTTTTTCTACAGCTTTTCCGCCCTCTTCAAGAGCCACGCCGTAGAAGAATCTGAATCCGTAATGCTGTTTTGTCGTTCCGTAGTTTGTTCCCGGAGCTTCCGGATCGTCCAGATCGTTCTCATACATTTCTGTGGAGATAAACGGAACAACTTCCTGTTTCTTGCCTGTAGCAAGAGTCTCTCTGAGATCGGCGTTAAGATAATTGTGGAAAGTTGTCTCTCCTACTACAGTAGTTCCTGCCTGGAGTTCTACCAGCTTGTCGTACAGAGCCTTGTTCTCGTTCTGATAGATGTCTGTGAAGATATATCTTGGCTTGTACAGATAGTCATATGAGAAGCCGCCTTCACAGTAATAGTTGTCGTTTGCTGTATCGTCGTTTACTGCAGCTCCTGCAGCGTCGTTTGTACGGAGCCTGAGCTCGTCTCCCGATTTGAATGTGATTCCTGCGTCAGCAAGGATATCTGTAATGGTGATACCGTTTGCTCTGAATCCTCTGATGCCGTGATGTGAGCAGATACCCTGATACAGGACACCCTTCTGATATTTGGCAAGCTTTTCGATATCTGCAGCCGTATATGTCTTCTCGGTCAGTACTTTACCATCCTTATCCTTATCTCTTACGATAAGAACATCTGCTCCGAAACATGTAACTGTGACATCCTGCTGTGCGTCAGCATATCCGTCTGCCTTGATGACGATCTTGTATGTGTTGGAGCGTTTAGGTGTCTTGGCGAATACCGAAGTAGCTACTGCAAGGCTGTATGAAGCAGTTTTTCCAGAGCCGAGCCTGACGATACCCCATTCACTTATATCAGCTTTCTCTGTGCTGTCCTCTACCGGCACCTGAGATTTTGCTGTTCTTTTGGCTACAGGTGTTCCGTCTACAGAAACTTCTGTGACTTTTCCCATCCACTCGTCTGTAGCTCCTGTAAGAGCAAACGATGCGTCAGCTTCCTGTGTCGCCGCATTTGGTCTTCCTGTAAGCTTGACACTTTCGGCGATCGTCGGTGCAGCTGCATCATCAGCGAATACAAGTGCTGTGCTTCCCATCATCATGACCATGACTGCGGAAAGCAGCAGTACTGTCAGTTTCCTGAGTGTTTTACTATTCATCTTTTTTGTCCTCCTTAAAACAC
>CAYMBU010000006.1:16958-18417 GCA_964388765.1 uncultured Eubacterium sp. | reverse complement strand
ACGATTTCCCTTACCCGGCCTCGTTGTAAGGCCGGTATTTTATATCACAGCCATATACGCGTATCCTGTCTGCGTCATGGCTGAATGATATCAGAACAAAGCGACAGCGGCTTTCACCGCCGCAAACAAAACGGCAGCCTTGATCAGGACGACATACCACTCATTGCCGCGCCTGCCTTCCGGCTTCCAGTGGCCCGCGTTACACGCAGGACAGACTGCGGCACATCTGCTGCAGCATATACACTCGCCTTCGCCTGTATTCCGCCCCAGAAATTCCAGCCCCTCTGTGTCATCAGAAGAGAAATAGCCTGTCGGACATACATGTTCACACATGTGACATTTCCCCACGCATTTCTCAGGCTTACGGCTCATTACCGAAAACGGTATGACCGGCATCAGGCTGAATACGGCGCCCATAGGGCAGAGAAATATACAGAAGAATCTTCTCACTGCAGCCATTCCGATCATTATGGCAAGCAGTACCATAAAGCCCGCAGTCTTGCCCGTCAGTGTGAAATCAAGCGCTCTGAAGCTCCCGAACACTTCCCACGGATCGTATCCCGATACTTTCCCGTACATGCCGAGCATACACAGTACAAACACTGCAGCAAGGATGACATATTTCACTTTCATGAGCATGCTCCTGACTGCTGGCGGTATCTGCCAGGCTTTGCCGAATGCCTTTTTCTGCACCGCTTCTGACGCGTCATATACAACGTCCCCTAGAAATCCGAACGCACAGGCATAACCGCAGAAAAATCTTCCGAAAATGAAAGTATATATAAGCATGGTGACCATAACCGCAACAAAAGGCGTGACCTCTATCACTGCAGCGTTCCCCATCTGTGTCGCGATGTATTTCACTCCGTTGAAGCAAGTGACATATATATCCGGCGCAAGCAGGAAGAAAACTAGCTGAACGATCCTGTTCACGATAGTATTCACAGTACTCCGTTTCATTTTATTCATACCGTCCACCTACTTTTCCGCCTGGCTGAGAGCTGCGGCAACAGCATTCTTTATGCCGTTCGATGAGTATGTCGCGCCTGTTACAGCATCTACTTCCGCAGTCTGCTGCTCAAGAATACTGTCTATGACTGAGACCGCCGAGTTGTAATACGACGGAGTTTCACCGGATGCTGAAGTAACCTGGATGTCGGTGATAGTGTCCTGTTCCACCGTGACCTTAAGTACTATATCGCCGCCATAGCCTTTGGCAGATCCTTCGTACGTACCGTCTTCATATTTTGAAGGCTTCGCTTCAGTACCTGTCTGTGTCTGCGCCCCCTGACTCTTCTGCATCGTCTCCACTTTCTCCGCATATGCTTTCAGCTGTTTATTAGCTTCTTCTATGCTGCTGCGGTAATGTGCTGACTGATTGTAGAAGAACAAAGCACCGACGACCAGGACCACACTTATGATCTTTATCCAGAACCCGTTATATTTCATGACGGTCACT
>CAYMBU010000006.1:0-16948 GCA_964388765.1 uncultured Eubacterium sp. | reverse complement strand
TCTTCTTTGCCTTATCGTCTTCCGGAAGATCTTCCGGCTCTTTCACAGTCTTCTGAGGCTCCGGCTCCTTTACCTCCTGCGGAGGTTCGTCAGGAGGCTCAGGCTGTTCTTTCTTCTCCTCTTTTTCAGGTGCCTGTTCCGGGATCACCGCCTTCTCCTGATTTCATTTGCTGCTGCCCTGAGATGACGATCCTTCGTCATCATCAGCATCGTCATCTGACTGGACGGACAGCTGCATATCCTGCGAGGCACCATTACCTGCTTCAGCGGCAGGATCAGTTTCCGGCGCAGCCTGATCAGTCTCTTCTCCGTTCTCTTTCAGCTCATGTCCCTCAAGAGCATTTTTCACAGCGTTTATGATACCGTTGGAGCTCATGGTCGCACCTGAGACCGTATCCACCTCGGGGTTGTTTGTCTCCACGATCTTGTTCGGTATTTTCGGGTATACCAGTGTCCAGTACCAGTCGTCTCCGCTCAGCGTCGGATCCTGGGACTCGACCTCAATAGCCGATATCCTGTTGTCTGAAACCGTAACCGTAACGTATGTCATGCAGACTATTCCGTTTCCGCCTGTGTAGCCTACTGCGCTTCCTTCATATGTCCCGTTTTCATATTTAGTGTCGCTTATCTTCTCTTCAGGCTTGTCATCCGGCTTGTCAGGCTTCTTCCCGCCGCCGCTCTTTTTGCCGGAAGCTTTCTTAAGCGCTTTCTTTACGGCATTTATAATTCCCTTCGAACTGTATGTTGCGCCTGATACTGTATCGATGTCTGCCCTGTTATACTTCGTTATTTTCTTTATCAGCTTTTTGGCGCGGTTGAAATATGAAGGTGTATCTGTATGAGATACTATCGATACCTTTTCTATCTTTCCGTTTTTTATTGTTACTTTTACAGTAACGAGGCCATGGTATCCTTCAGCGCTGGCTGTATAAGTGCCGTCTTTATATTTCTTTTTTGATGTCTTCTCTTTGGCGGCCTTCTTCTTGTTCTTCTTTTTGCTGCCGTCATCCTGCTTCTCAGATTTCCCCGCTGCCTTTCTCAAAGCGTTTTCAGCAGCCTTTATGATACCGTTCGAGCTGTACGTCGCACCGGATACCGTATCCACCCTTGTACTCTGCTTCGATACGATCGAAGAGGCGACTTTCCTTGCGCGGTTGAAATATGAAGGAGTATCTGAATGCGAAATAATGCTCACACTCTTTATCTTTCCATCTTTGATCGTGACCTTCACTTTCACGATGCCGCTGAATCCGCGCGCTGCCCCTATATATGTGCCATCTTTAAAATCTGCGTTGTCGAGCGAGCTGTCCTGGCCTATGTTTCTGGCGCCAGCGGGTTTCGGAGCTTCTGCACCGGCCGCAAGGCCCTTTGCCGAAGAAGATGCAGACTTATTGATCTTCGGCTTGCCCTTCTGTGTAGTTACTGCAGTCTGGCCGCCGTCAAAAGCTTCTGCTTCACTTATGATGCGTATGGCTTCTTTGTCCAGCGCGATCTCCGGTGCCCTTATCTCTGCCGCGTAGACCGACGCCGCGATCAAAGCTATACCCGGCAAAAGCATCAAAAATCCTCTGATCCGGTCTTTCTTCATATAAAAAGACTCCTCCCTGTCAAAAAAACTGCCACCGCAAAGCGGTGGCAGTTCATTTACATAACAAGAACAAAAATCCACGCTTTTCTGCGTGGATGGTGCTCATAGTTCAAAATCAATACCGGAAATCAGGTATCAGAATCGTGTATAAGTCCATCGCTTTACGACCGGTTCCATGCATGTTTCCTGACTTCCGTGTCTACGCTTGATCATCCTTCTCAACTATTGTCAATGGCACTCGATCTTGCTCTCCGGTTACAGTGACGGGATCGTCCAGGATTTACACCTGATTCCATCTTGGCTCACAGCCGGAATGAAAGATAGGTGATGCGTGCGTATGATCCTGACTGTGAGAACATGAAACATATTAACTTGTGATTTAAGTATGACATATCTGCTGCAGTAAATCAATAGAATACTGAGAAAAAGTTAGGACAACCTAACCTTTTTAGTATTTACTGTATCCTGTCTGTGAAACTATCCCTTTATTCATATTTATTCAACCGAAATCCCTTGATTTTGTTTTATTTGTGTGATATATTACTGTCATAAACATTAATTATTCATTTTTTTAAATATTCATACAATCACGGAGGACAAAATGGCAAAAGAGAAAATCGTTCTGGCCTACTCGGGAGGTCTTGACACATCTGTCATAGTAAAATGGCTCATCGAACAGTATGACGCGGAAGTCATCGCGGTATGCATGAACGCAGGACAGCGTGAGGATTTTGACGCTGTAGAGAAGAAGGCTCTTGCGACGGGCGCGAGCAAAGCCATCACCTGCGACATCAGGGAAGAGTTCATCACGGACTACATCTACCCTACGATCAAGGCGGACGCCATCTATGAAGGCGACTACCTTCTCGGTACCGCGATGGCAAGACCGCCGATGGGCAAGAAGCTGGTTGAGATTGCCGAACAGGAAGGTGCTTTCACGATCTGCCACGGCTGCACAGGAAAGGGAAACGACCAGGTAAGATTCGAATCAGCGATCAAATCCCTGAACCCTGCCATCAAGATCATCGCCCCGTGGCGTATCTGGGACTTCAAGTCCAGGGAAGACCTGATCGAGTACGCGCATAAGAACAACATACCTATCGCGCAGTCGACAGAGAAGATCTATTCAAGAGACGAGAACATCTGGCACATCAGCCATGAAGGCGGAAACCTCGAGAACCCGTGGAATGAACACAAGCCTGACATCCACGTTCTCTCAATGGAGCCTGAAGAAGCTCCGGACGAGCCGACATATGTAACGATCGATTTTGAAAAAGGTATTCCTGTCGGTATCGATGGAGAGAAAATGGACCCAATCAGCCTGCTCACAAAGCTGAACGAGCTCGGCTCCGCAAATGCTATCGGAACGATCGACATCGTAGAAGACCGTCTCGTCGGCATGAAGTCCCGTGGCGTATACGAGACGCCGGGCGGAACTATCCTCTACGCAGCCCACAGAGATCTCGAGAAGCTGATCCTTGACCGTGACACGATGTCATACAAGGCTCTCGTAGCTCAGAAATTCTCAGAGATCCTCTACGACGGCCAGTGGTTCACACCGCTCCGTGAAGCGATCAGCGCGTTCGTTGACTCCACACAGGAACAGGTGACAGGAAAAGTAAAGATGAAGCTCTACAAGGGCACAGCATGGCCTGTAGCAAGCGAGTCACCTTACACACTGTACAACGAAGAGTTCGCTACATTCAGCGAGGACGAAGTCTACAACCAGGAAGACGCAGAAGGATTCATCAACCTCTTCAGCCTGCCGATGAAGATCCGTGCGATCCAGAAACAGGCACGAGAAGGAGTTCCGGAAGCGCAGAAAGCTCTGCCGAAGCAGGTTATCAAAGGCGGAAGCTTCATCGAATAAACAAGCTATCCCCTGCCCGTGGAAACCGGTCGTTTCCAGGTGCAGTATGATATACCTTACAATAACCATAATAACCAGAAACGCCTCAGCTCACGCTGCGGCGTTTTTCTGTACCGAAACATACCATTAAAGAGCCTTTCACATATTCAGATCTTGTGGTCATACCTCCTCATATACTTCAAATACATACTATCATAATCAGAGACGTTCGTATATATACAAATACAAATATTTTCTCTATTTTGTATAGATTTATCTTTGAAACGCTCATTTTTGTATGATTCTTACCTCCGAAAACAGTCTTTTCGAGACGAGTTCCTATACAAATCATTACGTTTTCAATAGATTACCATACAAAATCCTAATGATCCTCATTATTTGTATTTTTTCGAATCATACCGATCAATCATCATCTGTGACTTGTAACTCGGACTTATCAAAAACATCGCTCCAGAGCGAAATCTGGACTTGCATCAGAAAACGCCTGACGGGTCAAAACCCGTCAGGCGTTTCTGCTTTCCGTTTTTTTCAGAAATCACTTCCTGATATTTTAAAGCTTGTCTGCATTCTTAAGGAACGCGATATATCCGCGGCATGCCTCGTAGACGTCAGCCTTACTCGTAGCTTCCCAAGGGGAATGCATGCTGAGTACAGGAACTCCTGAGTCTATTACGTTCATACCGTAAAGCGCAAGTATGTATGCGATCGTTCCGCCGCCGCCAAGGTCAACTTTGCCGAGCTCGGCTGTCTGGAATGATACGTTCTCCTTATCGAAGATATTACGTATCTGTGCGATATATTCTGCGTTAGCGTCGTTGGATTCGTACTTTCCGCCGGATCCGGTGAACTTGCAGATAACAAGTCCGCGTGACAGATATGATGCATTCTTCTTCTCGAAGCACTGAGCGTACAGCGGGTCATATCCGCTGCTTACGTCAGACGACAGCATCATTGAATTAGCAAGCGCTCTTCTTAATACCAGCGGGCTCTTGTCCTGTCCCATGAGCGCGATCAGCTCAGCGACTGTGTTCTCGAAGAACTTTGACTCCATGCCGGTTGCGCCTACGCTTCCGATCTCCTCTTTATCGACGAGGATGCAGCATGCGGTTCTTTTGAGGCCGCCTGCTCCGAGCATAGCCTGATATGATGTGTATGCGCATACTCTGTCGTCCTGTCCGTATGACAGGATCATGCTTCTGTCAAAACCCGCTTCTCTCGCGCGTCCTGCCGGAACTATCTCCAGCTCAGCGGAGATGAAGTCTTCCTCTTCAACTCCGTATTTCTCTTTCAATATGTTCAGAGCGAACTGCTTTACAGGGTTCTTTGCTGCTTCTTTGACATCCTCTTCAGCTTCTTCCGCTACCTTCTCGACTTTTGCTCCGTCGATCTCGTCCATGGATTCGACTGCCTTCTCAGCTGCCTTCTCCGCGGCGTCTTTCTCATTGTCGATCTTGATAGGTCTGTTGCCGATAACGAGATCAAGCGCCTCGCCTTCAACGACTTTGCTGGCCTTCTTCACCATCTGCTCCTCTGCAAGGTGGATCAGAATGTCTGATACGAAGAATACCGGATCCGCCGGATCTTCACCGACCGATACCTTTACCTTTGTCCCGTCTTTCTTAACAAAGACCCCGTGAAGCGCCAGAGGGATCGTTACATACTGGTACTTCTTGATACCACCGTAGTAATGAGTGTCAAGGTAAGCAATATCGCTATCTTCATAGAGCGGGTTCTGCTTCACGTCCATGCGCGGCGAATCAATATGCGCTCCGAGAATGTTCATGCCGTTCTGTATCGGTGTCTCGCCGATATTGAACATGATTATGGACTTTCCCATATTCACACGGTATACCTTATCTCCGGTCTTGAGCGGCACTCTTTTTCTGATGAGCTCGTCAAGATCTCTGTAACCGGCAGCCTCAGCGTCGCTTACCACCTTCTCAACGCATTCCCTTTCTGTCTTGCATTCGCTGAGGAAATCAATGTAGCCGCTGTTGACTTTCTCAAGCTCAGCCAGCTGCTGTTCTGTGTACTTGGTCCAGATCGATTTGTTTTCCATAAATTCCTCCTGTCTTCTATTCTCTAAGTTTTCTTTTATCTAAGCTTCCTTATTTCCTAAGTTTATCTATGTCCAGTCTTCCTGTCCTGTCAGCTTCCAGTACCAGCTCGTACTGTAGCATTGCCTGATCCGCCGCGGATGAGATGAAGCAGAACAGGATATCTGCAACCATCGCCAGGATCAGCGCCTCGTTAGGTATCCCCATCCTTGAGAATATCGCGGCGTAAGCCAGCAGATTAACGCCTGATACCGGCGGGCTCGCTATCTGAAGAGCCACCGCGAGGACCAGAGTCGAGACCATCCATATCAAAGACGTCTGAACATCATATACCGTCGCCATATAGAATGTGAACAGTACCATTCCCATCGTCGCCGCCGGCTGATACAGCACGAGGCCAAGCGGTATCGCGTTATCTGCAAAATGTTTGTTTATGCCGAGCTGATTCACACAGCAGTTATAGTTTTCGCCGTAAGCATCATTTACAGATGAATGTCTGAAAGCTGTTATGAACGGAGCCTTTACCTTCTCGTAAAGTTTCCTCACTTCGACGTTCTTGACTTTGCTCACGAACAGGACGCTGCATCCCAGCATTATCATAGATGTCACGGCAAAACACGCCAGCGGCTTCCAGAGTCCGGCAACGCTTAGAAGCGTACCGCTCCAGACTCCGAGCACGAGAAGCATCACCACGAAGAAAGGCGCGATCATGCTGACCCAGTCCGCGATCATCAGTATCACATGATATGCTTCATCCACTATCCTTATCAGATTCTCAGCCTGATGCCCTGCCACAAGGAGCGCATTACCAAGCACCAGTGCCATGAAGATCAGCTGAGGCGAGTTTCCTGCCTGGAAAGGCGTCATTATATCCGTAGGCATGATCGAAATGATATCCTGGAAAACACTCACCATCCTCGATCCTTCATATGCCGCGAATCCGTGATCCATCCTGAATACGACAGCTGAAACAACCGCTGCGAATACTGTAAACAGCGTTGTCAGCAATATGAAGTGCAGGATCATCTTCCTGTTGTCCTTACCTCTCGCCGCTACGTTTCCGGCGCCGCACGATACGGAAAGCACCGAAAGGAATATGAGCGGAATGGACGCTACGTTCAGCAGCCTGAAGAACACCTCCTGCACCGGATCCAGATATGACGCCGCGAATGCAAGCAGCGCCTCGTCCGGTATGAGAAGCCGCGTCACCAGGCCGATGACAAGTCCGATGGCAACTGACGATACCAGTACCTTGGCAGGATCCGTCTCCGGCCTCGGAAGCTTGATCATGACAACGTTCTCGTTGTTGCTGTATGTATACACTGGATTCATACCCATGTTCTTCATGAGTGAATCGACCCAGTAGCCGTAGTCGTTGTCTGAGTTTTCCAGTGGATCATACTGCTCGTCCATCAGCCCGAATCTGATGAATGGCTTGCCTAGTGACATTCCGGTGCTGTAAGTTATCACAGCGTCGCTTCCGAAATGGTCACGCCATCTGAGGAGAGCCTCTTCAAGCGTCAGCCTGATCCCGATCGCGTTATATCTCTCAACGTTAAGACCACCGATAAACTTAGCGATATGTTCTGATATCTCGTCTATCGACTCAGCCCTGAGTGTATATGTACTGTTTTCGTAATCTATCTTCAATATAGCTCTCCCCGAAGACAGACTGTCTGCCTTCATCGTCAACTATATAATTATATCATCATAACTCCTCTTCAAAAAGGTCTATTGACACGATATCGTCTGTTTTTATGGCAGTTTCCTCAGTAAATCCGTGCATATCGTTTTGCCTGTCGTCCGGCGTGACCGTGACAGTGCGAGACAAAGAATCTATATCACTGACCGTACCGATGATCAAAGTCATTTCTCCCTCTTCTTCTCCGGACTCTCTGAAATACGCTACCGATACATGGTCGCCCGGCCTCAGTGTCTCAAGTGCCTCGTTTATCTCTTCAGCAGTTTCCTCTGACAGTTCCTTTCTGGTGATGAGACCCATCTCATGTTCTTTCATCTTCAGCGCCTGCCTGAGTCCCGCAACCGCGTCAAAAGGCAGGAACTGCTTGGCGCGCTGTGAGGCCGGCATATGCGCTCTTTCATGCAATTTACTACTCATGATTCCCGCTCTTGTGACCTCCTATCTGCATGTTACGTTCAAGCTGAGTCGCGCATTCCTGAAGGTCAGCGCTCTTGAAGATAGCGTTCTTGCCGAACTTCTTCTTGATGTCGACCATCGCGTTCTGTATCCTGCGGTCGGTCTCTTTCTCCTCTATCGTCTCATCGAACAAAGACAGCTGCTGTTCTCCTGTATCCGGCGTCACGTTATTGCAGTACGCGAAGAAGCGCCTTATCGGATATCTGGGATCGACCACGTCGTCATAAAGCTTCATGACGGCGTCTACGAGCATGCTCGACGAATTCGTCGGCACCGGAACTGACGCGGTCCCTCCGCTCATAGGCATATGAAGCCTGTTGGAATAGCCCGCGAGTATCGTTACAGACTGCGTAAGGAGCTTCTTTGCCACGAGGTCCAGAGCAAGCTGTTCCACCATCTCACGCATGACGACTCTACCCTCTTCAAATGAGTAGTCGCGCATGAGCACCTGCCCCTGCGTGAGGCTCTTCGTCTCAGACTTATAAGCCTTGATGTCAGCCATCGTCGTCGACTCGCGCCCCCATGCGTGGTCTATCAGAAGCTCTGCGTCGATCCCGTATTTCCTGTATAGTGTGTCTTCGTCAAAAGCCGCGATCTGTCTCATTGTAAAGATCCCGAGCGACGCGAGAGATCTTGCCGTGCCCGGCCCTATCCGCCAGAAATCGGTCAACGGCTGGTGATCCCATAGCTTTTCTCTGTATGATTCCTCATCAAGCACGCCTATGAAGTCAGGCGAATGCTTGGAGATTATATCAAGTGCGATCTTGGTCAGATACAGATTGGTGCCGACTCCCGCGGTCGCACGGATCCCGACTTCATCCCATATCAGGCCCATGAACCACTCCGCCATCTCCTTCGGAGTCTTCTTATATCTCTTCAGATACGGCGTAACGTCGATGAATGATTCGTCTATCGAATAAACATGGATGTCCTCCGGCGCGATATATCTGAGATATATGCCATAGATATTCGCGGCATAGTCTATGTACTTCTGCATGCGCGGGACAGCAATGATGGATTTGATCGATGTTGGTTTCTCGAATACACGGCAGCGGTTCCTCACCCCGAGCTTCTTCATCGACGGCGATACTGCAAGGCATATCGTCTTGTCGCTTCTCTCCGGATCGGCCACTACAAGATTGGTCGTCATCGGATCGAGGCCGCGCTCGGCGCATTCCACTGACGCGTAAAATGATTTCAGATCTATGCAGATGTAATGCTTGTCATCCATGGTTCTATAAAGTCCCTCACCTATGCCTCTATTCTACCATAAAAGAACATGCGTTTGCGAGTGTTTTATGAAAAAGTCCCGCCGTAAAGCAATAAAAGAACAGGCCTGCCCTGGTGGACAGACCTGTCTTTCATACGTTGTCCGGAAGCCGCTATGCGCTTCCGTTCATTTTAAGCTGCAATCAGTTATTTGACTTTTACTGAAACTGTTACCTTCCTGGAAGCAGCTTTGTAGACGTCGGTAGCTGCAGCCTTGACTGTAACTGTCATCTTGTATGTGCCCTTCCTGGTCCCCTTCTTGATTGTGATCTTGCCATTCTTGAACTTCAGAGCCTTACGTGATTTTTTATCCGCCGCTTTCCCGCTGTAGGTGATCTTTCCTTTGGAAGACGACTTTGATATGAATTTTACAGTCTGAGCCTTTTTCTTTACTCTGGAAGCCAGTACCACAAGGCTCTTCTTTCCGGGTATGATCGTGGCAGTGCCTTTATCAACTGTGATGGACGTCGTTTTTTCGGCGCCCTCATGGCTGTCAGTCATAGGAGCAGTGACAGTAATGACCGCGTTTCCGACTCCCTGTATGGTGACTGTCCCGTTGTTGTCGACAGACGCTACAGCTTCATTGTCTGACTTGTATTCCAGCACACTGTCCCCGGTACAATCTGCTCCGAGATCAAAAGGTTTATCGCCGTACTTCTTAACGTAGTTTCCAGAGACCTTTACTGACTGTTCAAGGCGTGCTATATGTTTTCCTGCTTCTGACCATACGGCTGTCTTGCTCAGGTCAAGATGAAGCACCGGCCGTATGCCGTGCACAGATTGTATGTTATTTCCGTCAACAGCCATGTCGTCATATTCGCCGTTCTCCGTCAGGAAATCTGCATACATCGAGTACTCGCCGTTTGTACGGAGGAGCCATGAGTCGCGCCCGTTCTCCGGGCTTCTGTACATGTCTCCGCTCGAACCGCCGGCTGCGGTGTACGCCGTGTTCAACGCGACTCTGGTGATCGTCTCCTCTTCATTTGCGACAAATCCGTACGCTGGATCCTGCATCTCGTTGAAGTCAAGCAGGTATATCTTCTCGTACGTAGTTTTTTCGTAATGGTGGTATCCCCAGTCGCTCTCCCTTACAGTATGGACCTCCGTGGTTTTGATGGCTTCCTGCTCTTCTGCAGAAAACGCTCTGTCTATGAAGTTGCTGGCAGAGTAGTCTATTCCCTTCTTATTGGTGCTGGCGTCAAATCCATTCAGCCAGCTCCTCAGGGTCGCCTCGTGCCAGAAGCAGTCATACTTGGGATTGTCGTCAGCAGCGCAGTACGGCATGGCGTCGATATTTCTGTCTGAAAGAAGATATGCATCGTCTCCGTCTACTTTCAGAACGCGCCACTTGATAGGCTCATCGATGAAACCGCCCTTTCCGTCAGAACTCTGCGGATAGTGACCGAAATAGACGCAGTCCCATGTGGTTATTCCTTTGTCATTTTTCACAGGGCCTGAAAGCGCAAACGTACTGTCCGCAGATATCATGATAAGGATCGCCGCTGCCATGACGACGGCTGTGATCAGTCCGTACCGGCATTTCTTCATGTTACTCATAATGATCCGTCCTTTGTTTATACAGAGCGGTTATTTTACCTTGACTTTGACAGTAAATGCCTTGGATCCGGCGTTGTAATTACCCTTGGCTGCTGATTTGACTGTCACTTTGATGGAATATGTGCCTTTCTTGGTCCCCTTCTTGACAGTGATCTTACCTGCTTTGGTGATCTTCAGAGCTTTCTTGGACTTCCCGGAAGCTTTGCCCTTGTATGTGAGCTTTCCGCCTGAAGATGACTTGGCCTTGAATGTGACCTTCTGAGCTTTCTTCAGCTTCTTTGCCTTCACTGTGAACGTCTTCTTGCTCGCGGTGATCTTCGGTGTTCCCTTGCTTACAGTAACGGTGATCTCCTTTACGGCTTCGGTATAATCTGCGTCTTCTTTGGCTTTGATCGTAATCTTGCAGGAACCGATTCCCTTTGCTGTGATTTTACCGTTCTTGTCAACTACAGCGATCTTCTCGTTGTCTGACTTATATGTCAGGGCTGAATTCGCTTTGGCGCCGATCGCCTTGGCAGCGTCTCCGAATTTCACCTTGACTGTCTCAGGCGCTGTAATCTCCTGGGCGGCTCTCTCTGCGGAAACTGTGCCTTTTACGATCGGGAATCCGCCGGAGTAGAGAACGATCGTGTACTTTCCTTTATCTCCGTTCTCGAAGATCGGCTCTACTGTCTCGGTTTGTGTCCTTCTATTGTAGGTGTATTTCTCAGCGTCAAAGTTGATGCTTCCGTCTTCAGCGAATAAGCCTTTGACAGGTGTGCCGTCCTGCTTCTGTGTCCCTAAGAACAGAGTAGTATTGGTGTTGGCGTCACCTGTAGCAAAGAGGCCTGTCTGCTCGCCGGTCGCTGCATCGTATACTTCTACCTGCTGATAAGGGTTATTGATGTAATCCTTTACAGTGAAGATATCGCTGTTTACAACGAGCTTGTTTTCTTTCAGATAGATATCGTCAGGAGTCTCGTCTGTATAGAGCATCTTCCATGCGGCGATCCCTGTAAAGTCGCGGTCGCCATCTTTCTTGGTGCCGTTCTTTACATAGAGCCAGTATTTATATCTTCCTGTGCCGAAGTACTTCTCGACATCGCCGTCCATGTATTTACGGTTGATCTCAATGTGGATCGTCTTGTGACCTTTATCCCATTCGCTCTCCTGATATAAAGGAACACTCACAGGATTTGTCACATATACAGGTTCCACATATTTAGGATCTGAAGGATCTCTGCTGCTCTGGATGGTAAGTGATCCGCCCGGGCAGTTGATCGAATTCAGATAATAATCTGCTTCAGGTGTTCCGTCCGCTCTTACCGGAACATCAAGCGAGAAGTCGATCAGAACGCGGTCCTTTGTGAATCCATAGTTTGAAATACCGATATAATACGGGTGCTTGCCGTTTTCAACGATACCGCTCGGGATGTACGGATTCAGCAGGTCTTTCATCTGTGTACCTTCTGTATCTGCGGCAGCGTTGTATGAAGCGTTATAATAATGAACTGATCCGTCCTCTTCCATGAGGATGTAAGACATCTTTGTCAGATACTTTCCAGAAATGCCGGAGAATCTCTGCCATCCGGTCTCGTTTCCGCCATAGATACCTACATTTCCAGGTCCCATTCCCCAGCCGATCCATGTATCAGAGTACATGTTCTCATCGTGCTTGAGTCCGAGGACTACCGGCTTCTCATTTGCGTCGAGCGGGTCTTTCTTGTATTCGATGATTCCGCCGAGCAGTGTCTGCTCCTTGGTATGCTTCATTGCTTTGCCTTCCCACCAGATATCATCTCCCATGAATTCTGTGGTAAGGTATCCGTCGAGGTCTGTTTCTACAGGGTCTGTGAGATTGACGTATTTGGAGTATACGCCGTCAGCGTTAAGCACTTTGTAGCTAAGAGGCACTTTGCTCTGGTCTTCATTCAGCTTTATAGCTGATGCTTTCTTCCCGATAACAGATTTCGGCGCGGCCATCGCAGCTTTATATACCTTTTTGTTAACTGCTACGTTCACTGCTTCGACACCGAGGATCCTTCCGCCTACGATGTTGTCGTATTCGTCAATGATAGGCTCATTGAACGTCCCCGGATATCCGGTCTTCCACTTTTTCTCATAGATGAATCCTCTTGGCGTGGCAAGTGTTGCTGCGTCATAGAACCCTTCTTTTCTGTAGCCTGCCTGAGTGACAGGGTCCTTAGCTTTGGCGTTGATCTTGGTAGCAGTCGATGGCTCGATCCCCTCAAGTTCGCCATAATAGAAATCTGCGTATTCCATGTTCACAGTGCCGTAAACATAGTCATCTGCTTTTTCTGCTCCGTATGATACTGCAGGAGCGATCGTTCCGAGCACCATAACAAACATCATACACAGTACAGACAATCTTCTGATCATCTTCTTCATCTTTGTTCCTTCCTCCTTGAATCCTTTGGCTTTCAATACGAGTGATGCCCTAATTCCCCTTTTTATGTAAACAGCAGTTATGTCAGGACAGGCATACGGCACTTTATGCCGGTTCTGTAAACTGCGGTCTGCCTCTATGCGCTTTCTGATGCAAAAAAAGGAAACGCATCTGGCTGTTCCGCCTGCGTTTCCCTGATACTTCAAATCATCATCCACCGGAAACGAGCAGCGGAATTCACTTTTGGACCCGGCAAGGTATCCTGACTTATGGATCAATACCTTTACCTGCCTTCTCATGACTCTGTCACAATGGCTCCATACAGTAAAGGCTCCCCGAAATACAGTAGCCCGTCTGTACAGGATTCTCACCTGTTTCCCTTATTATGCGGTGCGGGCGGGAGGCATATGATATGCCTCCCGATCCACACCACGCACCGGATCTGATTTATTAAATTGATCTGTCTATGTTATTTAACTTTTACTGAAACTGTTACCTTCTTGGAAGCAGCTTTGTATTCATCTGTAGCTGCAGCCTTGACTGTAACTGTCATCTTGTATGTGCCCTTCTTGGTTCCCTTCTTGACAGTGATCTTGCCATTCTTGAACTTCAGAGCCTTCTTGGATTTACCTGTAGCTTTTGCTGAGTATGAAACCTTGCCCTTGTTTCCGCTGACTTTTACAGCCTTGTATGAAGCAGCCTTCTTCTTCAGATTCTTTACCTTCAGGGTCTTCTTTACAGCATTGACTGTGAGCTTCTGAGCCTGCTTAGCCTTAAGAGCTGCAACAGCTTCATCATATGCAGCTTTGGCAGTCTTGATTTCTTCTGTAGTCACACCTTCTTTTGCAAGAACATCTTTGAGATCTTTCAGAGCGGCCTCAAAAGCCTTGTATGTTGAAGCTGTGTATCCGGTCTTTTTGCTGACTATACTTGCTGATTCTTCAACAGCAGTGTTCGCTTCAGCAGTTACTGCTTCATTCTCTTTTACTGCTGCTTCAGCTTTGGCGTCTTTCACTACAGTATTGAGTGCTGCTACCGCCTGATCGATCTGCTCAGCTGTAGACTTCTCGTCCTCAAGCAATGGTTTAACTGCATTGACTGCTGTTGTTATAGCTGCCTTGGTTTCATCTGTGTTGTATGTAGTATCAAGAGCTTCAGCCTTTGATACTGCATCCTTTGCTTTCCAGACAGATGTTGACTTCTTAGCTGCAGTCTTCTGAGCTTCCGCTTCAGCATCTGTGACCCTTGTGATGTCGCTTGACTTGATGGTAAGAGGTCTGTTGAACCAGTTGCCACTACTCTTTGCAAACATTACGAACAGTTGTGGCTTATCGAGCGATTTGATCTCAAGTCCAGAATAAATTGATCCAGCATATTTATAACCATAGTCATAATCATCAGGTTTAGCCCATCCAGCTTCGCCCGCCGCGAGTGCTTCAGCTTCTGTTCCTACGAACAGATATGGATATGACGCTTGTCTCTGCTGGATGTACAGAACATCGATGAAGATCTTACCATTAGCGACATGCATGAGGCTGTCTTTTTCCGTATCGATATCTGCTCCAACAAAGCTGTCATCTCTTCCCTTTATTGTATAATATCCATCTTCCGGTACTACATTCGGTGTTGTGTCAGGCTGCGGAAGTACAGGTGCAGGATCGTCTTTCTGTCCTCTCTGAGACTTGATCAGACTGCTGTCTACGCTGTCGATGATCGCTCTTGAAGTGATCGTAGCTGCTGTTACAGAGTCAACTCCTGCAATGCTGCTCTTTCCGACGAACTGTTCTGCCATGCCTTTGCCATTTTTAGCAGGGTGAGGATCCAGATGATATGCGTCATAGTTTGCATCTTTCTTGTCAAGATATTTATAGCTGTCGTCGGTTACATTATGTCCGTCCATAGCCCACATCAGATAGTTGATATCTGATCCTGTGTTCGCGATGATGCTGTAAGGATCCTGAGTGTACTGAACACTTGCGATCTTTCCGTCTTTTACCTCTACTGTAACAGGGAATGAATAGTCGTTGCCAGGATATGAGAATCCTTCCTGAACATTATTATTCTTGTCAAGCTTCCAACCGTATGTTGCCTTGTTTGTGTTGACTTCAGTCGTGTAGAAGCCGTCCTGAAGAGCTGCGTCTGCTGCCGGCTTGAGATTGGCTTTGTCAAGATCTACAACAAACGGGCCATAGTCGATGTCCTTGCCGCCCATGGATGTAGTGTGAGCATTGAAGCTGATCTCCTCACCCAGCTTGATCGGGATGATGAATGTAGCCCTTCCATCAGCTACGTATGGCTCATACTTTGTCTCGCCAATGGTCATTTCTGTGTAGTTAGTGCTTGTGAACGCGATCTCTGCTGTGATCTTGTTCGTCACATGTACTTTCTCGCACAGGATCTTTACCTTGCCACTGTCGTAGAGCTCAGTCTGTGCCGGCTCATAAACACCGAACGGGATAGCAAGTCCTGCTACTGTAGGCTCTCCTTCCGGAGTAGCTGCCGGTGCGTCTTCTGCGAATGATGTGACCGCAAGACTTGAGAGAATCATGGTCGCTGCCATTAGCAGAACAATCAGTCTTTTCATTTTCATACCTAGATACATCTCCTTTTCACTTAAAAATGATTCAGACTATAACTTATATTTATTTTCACTTTTATAATGTGAACGATATTATTTACGGATCACTTCATGCTCTCCGTCTGAGAAATACACGTCTTCCAGCCCTTCCGTCACAAGCACCGTGCCGTCATCTTCAACCAGCACCGCGTCAAACCTGTCAGCGTTCTTTCTCCAGTATTCCTCCGCTTTCTCCGGCCCCATTATGAACAGTGTCGTCGACAGCGCGTCCGCAAGCGTTCCGTCTTCCGAGACGATCGTGACTGATGTAAGCCCGTTCCTCGCCGGGAAGCCGTCTGAAAGGTCGATTATGTGGAAGTATCTCTCGCCATTCTTCTCAAAGAACCTCTGATATCCTCCCGAAGTTATCACGGCCTTGTCCGAGACTGCGACTCCGCCGATATAGTTCTCCATATTCTCAGGGTCGATTATCGCTACTCTCCAGTCTGATCCGTCGGGTTTCTTTCCGAGCGTCTGGACGTTCCCGCCCAGGTTTATGAGAGCATGCTCGATTCCGTTTTCCTTCATGATCTCTATGATCCGTCCGGACGTGTACCCCTTGGCAATGCCTCCCAGGTCTATCGCCATGTCATCGTCAAAGGCCACCGTATGTTTATCTTCATCAAGCTTTACCTTTGACACGTCTACCGTCTTCAGGAGGTCTGCGAGCTCATCTTTCCCCGGCACCCTGTAGTTCTTGTCGGTGAATCCCCAAGCCTGCATGACGGGATATACCGATATATCAAAGACCTTGCCGGTGTCCTCACCTATCTCTTTTGCTCTTTTGATAAGATCAAAAGTCTCTTCTGAGACTTCCAGACTCTTCTCTTTATTCAACTTTGAGATCTCGCTGTCGCTGCTTCCGGTGGACAGCATGGCGTCGATCCTTTTTATCTCTTTTTCCGACTCTGCCAGAGCTTTGCCGGCGTTATCGCCGTAAGCTGTAAGAGTCATGTACGTATCCATCGCGAACAGCTCTACCGATTCCGGCTCCTGGGCACTGCTTTCCTCCGTCGCTGCAGGATTGCTTCCGCATCCCGCGAGGATAATCAAAGCAGACAGGATAAGCGCTGTCAGCGACACTATTTTTCCGGCTTTCAATGCTTTCATAAGGTATGTTTTCTCCAGTTTTATCGTCTCCGAGTATCTATATAACGAACTTCAGCACCAGCAACATTATCGCCGCCTGTATGACCACCCATGGCGGGCTGTCAGGGCTGAAAGCAGACATTTTCAGCTTTATGTTGCCTCTCGGACATGCATGCAGACATTTATTGCACCTGATGCATTCGCCCTCTCTCAGGTCGTTCTCTCCCAGCTTGAGCGCTACAGGGCATGCTCTCTCACAGATGGAACATCCTTGTATGCACTCCCCGCTGTTACGTACGAGCTCTCTCCCGCGAAGAGGGAATTATCTCTCCAAATGAGACAGAAGAAGTCCGCTTC
>CAYMBU010000005.1:0-33478 GCA_964388765.1 uncultured Eubacterium sp. | reverse complement strand
AACTTCAGGCCTGACAGAGCAAGACATATAACAAGGATCTTTGTGGATCCGGACTTTGACGGCTTTGACCGTGAGAAAGTGATAGACGACCTGAAGTACGTGTGCATGACGGAATACGACGCGACCATGCCGAACGTTGAGATCGCATATCCTCCTGAGAAGATCGTGAACACGCTGGGCGAATACATCTCAGGGCTTGGGCTGAAGCAGCTCAGGATAGCGGAGACAGAGAAATACGCACATGTGACATTCTTCTTCAACGGCGGCGTCGAGGCGCCGAATCCGGGAGAAGACAGGATACTCGTACCGTCGCCGAAAGTCGCGACCTACGACCTCAAGCCTGAAATGAGCGCTTATGAGGTCACAGACCGTGTACTTGAGCAGATAGAAGCGGATAAATACGACGTCATCATCCTGAACTTCGCCAACTCTGACATGGTCGGGCACACCGGCGTAATGGAAGCCGCGATCAAGGCTATCGAGACTCTCAACGCATGCGTGCCTAAGATCTGCGACGCCATCCTCGCAAAAGGCGGACAGGTGCTGCTTACCGCAGACCACGGAAATTCAGACGTGATGCTCGATGAGGACGGCAACGTAGTGACTTCCCACTCGCTCAACCAGGTGCCTCTGATCCACATCTCGGACGATCCGAAGAAATTAAAATCAGGCGGAAAGCTTGCCGACATAGCGCCTACGCTCCTCCACCTGATGGGACTGCCTGTGCCTGAGGAAATGACAGGCGACGTGCTTGCAGAAGACTGATCTGCATGATAAGAAAAAATCAGGACGGATAACTCACAGGTTACCCGTCCTTTTTTATTATTTTATGTATACCGTAGTTCCATGCGGAATGTGATCATATATCCACTTGGCCTGCCCTATCGCGAGCCTTACGCATCCGTGAGATACTGCCGCTCCGAGCCGTCCGTCCTTTACTGTCTTGGTGCCTCTGTAGCAGACTACAGAATGGATCAGATAGGACGTTCCTATGAATCCCGTCGCATGCCATACTGTATACCCTTTGCCTTCTCCGAAATGACTGACCTTGCTCACTACACGGAAGGTCCCTGCAGGGGTAGGCGTTCCCGGCGCGCCGATAGTACATCTTACTCTCTTCACCAGCTCCCAGTCTCTGTACTTCCCCTGATATACGCTGAGCCAGCGGGATCCTTTATCTACATATATCAGATACTTCGTGCTGCTTGATTTGTTCCATACAGCCTTGTAGAGATAGTACTTTCCTTTAGAGGTCCTGGCGCCGCTGTGCAGATCCAGATAATATGTTCTGCCCTTTATCGTCTGGTCACCGTAAAGCTTGTGCCCTTTGGCATCATAATAGTATTTCCTGCCTTTCAGCTTCAGCCAGCCTGTCTTCATCCTGCCGTTTTTCGGATTGAAATAGTACCTGTACTTGCCGATCCTCTGTGAGCCGAATATACGCTTACCGTTCTTTTTATTGTGGAAATACTTCCTGCCGCTTACCTTGAGCCAGCCTCTGGCCATTCTGCCGCCGGACTTGAAGTAGTATACTCCCGTCCCGATCTTCTTCATGCCGCGGTAACGCTTTCCCGTCTCCGGGTCAAAATAATATCTGTCCTCATCGATCGTCAGCCAGCCGGTCTTCATCGCGCCGCCTGACTTGAAATAGTACCAGGCTCCGTCGATCTTCCGCATGCCGGTCACCGGCTTACCATCTTTATAGTAATATTTCTTACCGTCTCTGGTGACCCAGCCGCTCAGAGGTTCAGGCTCATCCGGAGTGTCCGGGTCTTCCGGATCTTCCTGGCCTTCTTCAGGTGCCGGATCAGCATTCACTTCAAGGCTGCCGCGCTTTCCCTCATCACTCTCTGATACGTCGTCAGGCACCTGATCCTCGTCCGTCTCTTCATACAACTCCGGCTCTGCGGCCGTCTCTTCCTGAACAGACACTTCTTCCTCAGTCTCAGCCGATACAACTGTGTCGTCTGCCCATACAGGTATCCCTGCGGCTGCCTGGATCATCAAGGCAATACTTAAACACAAGCCCGTAATTCTAGTCAGTCTACTCATCATCCTCACCCAGTTCATCGTCCAGATATTTCTGGTAAATGTCGTAATTCTCTTCATCCTTACAGCAGAATGTGATCCCTATCCTGTAATCATCGTTATCACCCAGCCATCCGAGCACTGCCTGAACAGCTATATCGCACGCTTCTTCCTTCGGGAATCCGAAGTATCCTGTAGAGATACACGGAAAAGCTATAGAGTGGAGTCCGTGCTCACGCGCCATATAAAGACAGCTCTCATAACAGTCGCCAAGCTCATCGTCATCCTGACTCTTTCCGGAATATATCGGTCCTACTGTATGTATAACGTAATCACACCCGAGATCATAAGCATCCGTTATTCTGGCTTCTCCCGTCCTGCAGCCGTGAAGGGTCCTGCACTCAGCTGCGAGTCCCTCTCCTGCCGCGTCATGGATGTCCTTATCCACTCCGCCTGCTCCCGGTATCAGAGTGTTGTTTGCAGAATTGACTATTGCGTCGCATTCCACGTCTACTATGGAGCCTTTCACAAGATTGATGCCGACATATTCGCCGTCTTCATCGTCATCATCGTCGTCTGAGAACTCATCCGCAAGCTCCGCCGGGATAGGGAACCCGTCTGTCCACGGATCTATCACAGCTCCATCGATCTCATCTGAATCTTCGATCTGCTGAAGCACGTCACCGATGAAAAACGGCAGATAGACCGGCTTCTCATCGTCATCTTCGTCTCCTTCCGCCGCCGCTTCTTCGCTCGTGAAGAGAGGGATCCACGTATGTTCGTCCTCATCCTCGATAAGCTTCATGTCTACGTCAAACGTCAGATCCTCGTCGTTCTCGTCGTTATATTTCTTCAGATCTTCGTCTGAAATGTCGACAGGCGCAAGCAGCCTGCACCTGTTCTTCATCCTCTTCAGAAAATCAAAGACCTCTTCGGGCACCTCAGAATCGCTCTCCATGAATTCTTTAATAAGGTCCCTCAGTTTCCTGTTATTCTTTACTTCCGCTGCTGAAAGCAGTTTCTTTCCCATATTACTCCTCCTGTCGCCGGCCGTCATCCTCAGCATGCGTGCCGGCCCTGTTTTTCATATCCGACGCTATAGCCCGCGCCGCGCGTATTCCTGTTTCCCATGCATTCTCCAGATTGAAGCCTCCGCATGGACCGTCAAAATCTATTATTTCTCCTGTGAAGAACAGGCCCGGGAAGTACTTTGACTCCATCCTGTCCATCTTTATCTCGTTCAAAGGCACGCCGCCTCTTGTTATCTCGGCGTGATCCCAGCCTCTGAGTCCGGAAGGGTGCACCATGAAGTGCTTCAGCATCCATGCCGTCATCTCAGGGTCTCCGCCTGTCCTGTCCAGTATCATCTCTGCTACCGGTTTCTTTACTACTGACCTGAGCGAACCGTCCGTCATATCATCAAAGCGCTCTTTTACGATGCTCTCCGCGTCCTTCACGTCAGGCAGAAAATCTATCTCCGCCGCATAATCGTCAAAGCCGTTTATCAAAGTACGGCCTTCCGGTATCACCATGAATCTGGACATGTTGAACACACATATTCCGGAAATGCCGTAATCCGTAAACTGGATCTCTCCGTCTTCCTCGAAAATGCTGCCGCCATGTACTATGAGCGAAAGTCTGACTTTGGCTCTGACTCCGGACAGCGCCGAAAGGTCCTCGTGTGTCTCCACCGCGGTAAGCGCTGGAGCCAGTGTAGTCACCGAATGATAGAATTTTCTTGCAAGGCGGTATCCGTCGCCGGTCGTCCCGAGCTTAGGCGCAGCTTTGCCGCCGGCCGCTATCACGACTGTCCTTGACGATACAGAAAATGATCTTTCCTCTGTCCCGCTGCTTCCCTTCACCGTGACCTGTGTCTCATACAGAAGTTCCTTCTCATCAAAGGAACAGGCGGTACAGACAGCTCCGGTCATTATCTCCGCCCCAGACTGTATCGCGGCGCCGGTAAGAGCTTCCGCGACATCTCTTGCGTCTTCAGAATACGGATATATCCTTCCTGCGTCATCAGTCCTCGTCATTATCCCGATCGTACTGAAAAACTTCAGTACTTCTTCATGACCCGGACATTTCACGTTGGAGAGATTGCATCTTCCGTTCCCGGTCGAAAGTATCTTACGTCCCGGAACGTCGTTCTTTTCCACTACGAACATAGATATGCCCGGCATCAGCTTTCCTGCTTCATCCGCACAGGCCAGTCCTGACGCTCCGCCTCCTATTATACATATGTCGTATATCTTCCGTTCCATATCATTATTTTACACCAGTTCGTGATATAATCAAAGCATGGACAGAGTTATTCTTCATTGCGACATGAACAGCTTCTTTGCTTCAGTCGAGCTTCTGGAACATCCTGAGCTGAAAGATGTTCCCGTAGCTGTTTCAGGAAGCGCCGATACGAGACACGGCATCATCCTTGCCAAAAATGAACCCGCCAAGAAATACGGGATCAAGACTGCCGAAACTATATGGCAGGCAAGGAAGAAGTGCCCCGGTCTTGTATTGCTTCCGTCGCATCATGAAAAATACAAGGAGTTCAACAGGAAGATAAACAGCATCTTTCTGGAATACACTGACATGGTCGAGCCTTTCAGCATCGACGAATCCTGGCTTGACGTGACGAGAAGCATCAAGCTCTTCGGAAGCGGAAGGAAGATCGCCGACACCATACGTGAGCGCGTGAAAAAAGAGCTAGGCATCACCCTTTCCGCAGGCGTCTCATTCAACAAGATCTTTGCCAAGATGGGAAGCGAATACAAAAAGCCGGACGCGACTACAGAGATAACCCGTGAAAACTACAAGGATATACTCTGGCCGATGCCTGTATCTGAGCTGTTCTTCTGCGGGTGGTCCACCGCGGAGAAGCTTGTCGACATGGGCATCTCCACTATCGGAGACCTCGCGCAGGCAGACCCTTCCGTACTCGAACACGCGCTTGGCAAACAGGGTCCCATACTCAGGACGTATGCTCGCGGAGAGGACGACAGCCCTGTCCGCCTTTATGACCAGAAAGAAAAGATCAAATCCGTCGGGAACGGTCTGACGTTCACACATGATATATCTGACGACGACGATATACTCACCGCACTTACAGACCTCTCCGATACAGTCGCGGGCAGGCTCCGCAAGTATCAGCTCAAGGCTTACGGCATCAAAGTCGATATCAAGGATACATCCCTTAAGGTAGTCTCCCGGCAGAAGCAGCTGAATTCGCCTACTGATCTTGCAGATGAGATCAGAGATCACGCATTTGAGATAGTACACGATGCGTGGCCAGAGGGAAAGCCTGTCAGGATGCTGACTGTGACCGGGATCAATCTCGTGGATGAAGACGAAGGCGAGCAGCTGTCGCTGTTCGCGGCAGAGAATAAGACGCATGAGAAAAGCGAGTCCGTGGAGCGGACTATGGATGAGATACGTAAGAAATTCGGAAGCGGATCCATCAAGTTCGGCCGTGTCATCGGTAATGACATAGGCGTCGACCTGTAATAAGCGTATGCTATTGTAGAACAGATATTTATATGCTATCATTATTTAAACAACCGTAACTGTTGTATAAAAGGAGATCGGTATGATGAAAAAGAGTATTATCGCTGTTCTTGCGCTGACGCTGGTATTATCAGCCGCGGTCCTTCCGCAGGAAGCAGCCTACGCGAAATCAAAGCCCTGGTTCGGCAAATACTGGGAGTACGCGAAAACCGCAAAGAAGTCTGTTAAGATCAAAGGAAGCAAGGTCTATCTGAGAGGGAAGTGGGAAAATACATCCAGCAGATATGGCACTGCAAAAGCAAAAAAGATCAAGAAAACATTCAAGCTGACCAGCAAGACAAAGTACTACTTTGAGTATGAAGACGATACTGTAAAGAAAGTATCAAAGAAGACATTCAAGAAAAAGCTTTACAGCGACGTTACTTATTGTACTTTTAAAGTAAAGTCAAAGAAAGTCGTAAAGGCAATACTCACATTTAACTGATCGGAAGATATATAAATAACATGAAAGGCAGCCCGCGTCCGGGCTGCCTTTTTCATTCCAGAAAACAATTCACGCTGCCGTTTCCGTAAACAGAGATCAGAACAGTACTCTCCCCGCGAATTTCACGTTGCGGTTCAGAACTATATCTCCGAGGTCTGACAGGAGGTCCGCCGAAGGCCTGACGCCAGCGCCCTGCCCCGTCCGTATAACACGTCCGCTCTTGAGATATATGTATACCGGAGTGTTTCCCGGATAGCGCCTGATGACTTCTTTTATCATCCCGAGCGTTCCCGACTCCTCCATATCCTCAGGGATCCTTACTTTTACAGGCTGAACAGCCTCAGCTGCCGAAGGCCCGCTCCCGCCGCCGGACTTAGGGCCCTGATATCCGTACGGATCCTGGTAACCATACTGATCTGTTTCAGGGCCGGAGCTTCTGCTTCCGTTCCTGAACTCAGCCACCTTTTCAACGTCCGGATCATCGATCAGAACGATGTTGTCCGCAAGCACTTTCGGCATCTCGCCTTCCTTGAAGTTGAGCTTGCCTTTCATCACGACGACTTCATCCTCGTTCAAAATGTCCTGACATCTCTCGTATACGTTCGGGAACACTACTGTCTCCATGACGCCGTACAGATCTTCAATGTCCACGAACGCCATCATCTTGCTGCTCTTCGTGACCAGAGTCTTCTTCCCCGTCACCATTCCTGCTATCACAACGTCTTTACCGTCGTATATATCCTGGTTTTCTCCTCCTGAATATCCCGACTCGTTGACCTGACCTTCTTCATCGTCTTCCTCACCTGATACAGACGCTGCAAGGTCTTTGCTCGTAACGGTCGCGAGCATGCTCATTCTCTTCTCGTATTCCTTAAGCGGATGCCCGGTGATATATACTCCAAGCATCTCCTTTTCCATGGCAAGAAGCATCCTGTCGTCAAAATTAGCGACGTCAGGAAGCCGCCCTGCAGCATCTCCGGCATCCATGCTTACGCCTTCCATATTAAAGAGCGATATCTGTCCCGCGACATTTTTCTTCGCGTCGTTCTGAGCTGAATCCATAAGGCTTTCATACACTGCAAGATGGGCCGCCCTGTTCTCGCTGAAACAGTCAAGCGCGCCGGCTTTGATCAGGCTCTCCATAGCCTTTTTGTTCACCAGGCTTACGTCTATACCGTTCACGAATTCAAAAATGTTCTTCGGCTTTCCGTTACGCTTTCTGGCCTGTATGATATTGTCTATCGCGCCTTCGCCGACGTTCTTGACCGCCTGAAGGCCGTATCTTATCTTCCCGTTCTCGCAGGTGAATTTCTTTCCGCTTTCATTTACAGACGGAGGAAGGATATCTATTCCGTTTTCTTCCGCGTCACGTATATACTTTGACAGGTGCTCGACATTGCCCATCTCGCTGGACATGAGCGCCGCCATGAATTCGACCGGATAGTACCTCTTCAGATAGCCTGTCTCGTAAGCCACGACGGCATACGCAGCAGCGTGTGATTTGTTGAAAGCATACTGGGCGAATGTCTCCATATCGCTGAATATCGCCTCTGCGGCTTCCTTCGATATTCCGTTCCTGATGCAGCCCGGTATCTCAACGCTGCCGTTCTCGTCAAGCTTTCCGTTGATGAAATACTCCTTTTCCTGAAGCATGACATCTTTTTTCTTCTTGCTCATTGCGCGGCGGACGAGGTCTGATCTGCCGTAGCTGTATCCTGCGAGGTCACGCACTATCTGCATTACCTGTTCCTGATATACAAGGCATCCATAAGTTACGTCAAGAATATGCGCCAGCTCAGGCGTAACGTACTTTATCTTGGACGGATCTTTTTTGTTCGCTATATATTTCGGTATCGAATCCATCGGACCCGGACGGTACAGAGATATGCCGGCGACGACGTCTTCAAAGCACGACGGCTTCAGATTCTGCATGAACGATGTCATGCCGCCGGATTCCAGCTGGAACACTCCCTGTGTATTGCCGGAGGCGATCATATCGTACACGGCTTTATCGTCATATCCCATCTTCGGAAAATCTATCTTCACGCCGTGGTTTTTCTGGATCATCGAAAGAGCGTCGCGGATAACGGTCAGGTTGCGCAGGCCAAGAAAGTCCATCTTCAAAAGTCCCAGCTCCTCGATCGTCGTCATATTGAACTCAGTCGCGACGCCGCGGTCTGACATATACAGCGGAACATACTCGTCCACCGGGAGCTTGGAGATGACGACTCCTGCTGCGTGTGTGGAGGCATGCCTCGGCATTCCTTCCAGCGCCCTGGACATGTCGATGACCTTTTTCACACGGTCGTCCGATTCATACATTGTCCTGAGCTCAGGATTCATCTCCATGGCCTTGTCTATGGTCATTCCCAGAGCAAAAGGAATAGCCTTGGCTATCTTATCTGTATCCGCATAGCTAAGCTCAAGCGCGCGTCCCACGTCGCGTACGACAGCCTTAGCTTTCAGTGTACCGAACGTAACTATCTGCGAAACGTTCTCTTTGCCGTATTTGCGCTTTACGTACTCTATTACCTCATGCCTTCTCTCGATGCAGAAATCAACGTCTATATCAGGCATGCTGACTCTTTCAGGGTTCAGGAATCTCTCGAAGATCAGGCTGTATCTGATCGGGTCGATATCCGTTATCTTGAGGCAGTACGCGACTATGCTTCCCGCAGCGGATCCTCTTCCCGGTCCGACCATGATGCCGTGCTCTTTGGCAAAGTTTATAAAGTCCCATACGATGAGGAAGTACTCGACATATCCCATCGACTCTATGACGCCGAGCTCATAGTCGAGCCTCTCCTGCAGCTCAGGCGTTACTGTTTCATATCTTTCCTTTATTCCGTCTGCGCAGAGCTTTCTCAGATAGTCTCTGTTAGTGAAGCCCTCAGGCGGGATGAATTCAGGCAGATGATATTCACCGAAAGTAAATTCCACCTGACATTCCATTGCTATCTTATGTGTATTCTCGACCGCTTCCGGAACATAGCTGAACAGCTCTCTCATCTGGTCTTCTGTCTTCAGATAGAACTCGTCTGTCTGGAATCGCATCCTGTTCGGGTCTGAGAGCGTCGTCGCCGTCTGTATGGCAAGAAGCACATCATGCGCCTCAGCATCTTCCTTTCTGATATAGTGCACGTCATTAGTGCAGACAAGTTCTATGCCAAGTTCTTTATGCAGCTGAAGAAGCTGCGGGTCTACCACCCTGTCCTCTTCAAGGCCATGGTCCTGCAGCTCCAGATAGAAGTCCGGACCGAATATATCTTTCAGCTCAAGCGCTTCTTTCCTGGCTCCGTCATAGTCATGATTCAGCAGCCTGTGCTGTATATTTCCCGCAAGACATGCCGAAAGACAGATGACTCCCTCGTGGTATTTACGGAGGACATCCTTGTCGATCCTCGGCTTGAAATAGAAGCCCTGAGTATAACCGAGCGAAACTATTTTGATAAGGTTATGGTAGCCGGTGTCATTCTTCGCAAGCAAAATCAGGTGCCCCTGATGACGGTCCTTTTCAGGATCCTTATCCGTCATCCTGCGCGCCGCAGTATAGACCTCACATCCAATCACCGGATGGATGCCGTTCTTCTTACATTCCTTCCAAAAATCTACCACGCCGAACATATTGCCGTGGTCGGTTATGGCAAGGCTGTCGAATCCAAGTTCTTTCGCTTTCGCTACGACATCTTTGATGCGGCACGCCCCGTCAAGAAGGCTGTATTCAGTATGAAGATGCAGATGTGTGAACGCCATTACTTCTCCCGTTTGTAAACTGTCTCACCTTCAGTCGGATCCTCGATGGTCAGTTCATTACCATCAATTTCATATTCGACTTCATATACAGAAGACTCTTCTTTGTACTTGATCAGCAGTTTTTCGCCTTCCACCTTGTAAGTCAGATCGTGTACCAGGCTGTCCTCGCTTTTGCCGAACTGATATGTGCCTGTACCGTCGGCATTAAAGACGTACTTTGCGTTAATTATGTTGCCTTCGTAGACCCATGTTCCTAGCAGCGGACCATCATAGGGCTCAGCATCATCAGCATCGTTATCGTCATCGTCTGCATCTTCAACAGCTTCTTCAGCCGCTTCAGATCCAGATTCGTCAGCTTTTGAATCCCCGGAGCTTCCGCCGCATGCTGTCAAGGCAAAAACACCAAGTAACATTACTACAATAAGTAACAGACCTGTCTTTTTCATAATTAATACTCCTCTCTTCAAAAACGTTTCATTACTTCAACTCTTTCTTCATCCGGCCTGCTTCAAAGTCATATTCACATTCGTGATATCTATTAAAATCCGCCTCAGTCATCTCTCTTATTACCTCGCACGGATTTCCAGCTGCAATAACTCCGTCAGGAATATCGTGACAGACCACGCTTCCCGCTCCGATTATCACATTGCTTCCTATCGTCACCCCCGGACAGACACGGCACCCCATGCCGAACCAGACGTTGTCGCCTACCGTGATCGGATAGGCGTACTCAAGCCCCGCGATCCTTTCTTCTGTGTTGAACGGATGTCCCGCGCAGGAGAAAGTGCAGCATGGGGCGATAAGTACGTTGTTACCGAATCTCACTTTATTGGTTGCCAGTATGACAGTCTGGTGATTCATGAAGAAATAGTCTCCGACTTCAACATTATATCCGAGGTCGATCTCTATCGGCCCGAACGCAACAGGATCCTTACCGTGCTTGCCCAGAATCCTGTCCAGCAGCTCAGCCTGCTTCTCTCTGTCTGACGGTCTTGTATGGTTGAACTCATGGCACAGGTCATAGTAATACATATGCTCCCTGTCTGTTTCTTCATCATGCGCCGCGTCATAAAGCATGCCCGCAAGCATTTTCTCTTTCTCTGTCATATGTCCGCCTTTTACGTCCTTTAGCTAAATACATTTATTCAATTATATTCTATCACACGGCAGGCTCAATTAGAATTTTTGTTTTCCCAGACCATGAGATATTCTTCATCATTATACACCTGCTGTAAGATCTCATATATAAAACATATTGCCCGATCAGGTATATATACGTTATAACAATATTGAGCGAGGTACATGAAATGATTTTTACTAACGCCAGTATTTTTCAGGGCGGCAGATTTATAAACGGAAGCTTCACCGTATCAGAAGGGAAGTTCATGGAAATCTCAGCGGAGCCGCAGAGCAAAGGATCAATTGACCTTGGCGGGATGTATGTCATCCCCGGCCTTGTTGACATCCACACGCACGGCTGCATGGGATGTGATTTCTCGGACGGAGACACCGACGGTCTTCGTAAGATAGGGATAGAAATGGCGAAGCGCGGCGTAACGGCTTTTGCCCCGACTTCCATGACGCTTCCGTACGACAGGCTTGAAAAAGCTTTCCTTACAGCAAAAGAATACAGTGACGGCCGGCCGGAAAAAGGCGCAAGGATCGCAGGCATCCACATGGAGGGTCCTTTCCTTTCGGAAACAAAGAAAGGAGCTCAGAATGCTGAGTATCTGAGAGTTCCTGATCCTGAAGCCTTCAGCAGACTGAACGAAGCCTGCGGCGGCATGATACGTATTGTCGATATCGCTCCGGAGCTTCCGGGTGCATTTGATTTCATCCGCACGCTTAAGAGCGAACATCCGGATGTCTGTGTTTCCGTCGCCCACACCTGCGCGGATTTTGATGAAGCGGCGGAAGCCTTTGATCTCGGCGCATCGCACGTCACACACCTGTTCAACGCCATGCCCCCTCTGCATCACCGTGAACCGGGCGTTATCGGCGCGGCGGCATCCAGAGAGGATGTCACGGCAGAGCTGATCTGCGATGGACTTCATGTCCACCCTGCCGTCATAAAAATGGCGTTCAGAATGTTCCCTGGAAGGATCTGCCTTGTTTCCGATTCTGTCCGGTGCTGCGGCATGGCGGACGGAAAGTACGACCTCGGCGGTCAGGAGATCAAACTGGAAAACAATGAAGCAAGATGTGCTGACGGAACGATCGCAGGCGCCGTGTCTGATCTTTACAGCGACATGGTAAATGCGGTACGTTTCGGCATTCCCCTGAACGAGGCGATACTTGCCGCGACGCTCATTCCCGCAAAGGAAGCCGGCATTTCTGACTTTACCGGAAGCATAGAAAAAGAAAAAGCCGCAGACTTCATCGTCTGCGGCGAAGATCTTGATATAAAGCAGGTATATATCAGCGGTCAGCGAATTTTCTGATACGTTCCCGCACTCTGTTCTCTCCAAAGATCTGCTGTATCTCCCACATATCAGGAGAATCAGACCTGCCCATCAGCGCTATCCTGATGACTGTACTCACATGGCCGACATGGCCTTTATAGTCGTCAGGGTTGTTTTTATAGTCTTTCGGCCTCACAGCGTATCCGAGGTCGCCAGTGATCGTTCTGATCTTTTCGAACCATGCCTGCTGATCGTCTGAATGATCATATGTCTCAAGGTATCTGTTCAGGATCTCTTTCACGTCCTCTTCAGGTACTTCCTGCGGCAGCTCATCTTCGATCTCAAACATGTCATCAAAGAAATAGCTTATGAACTTCATGATCTGTCTTGCGTAGATCAGGTCCTTACGAGGTTTCTTCCCGCTTCTCCCCAGATCAAGTATCTTCTCCAGATATTCCCTGTTCTCAAACACTTCCGCATATTCAGGAGCATGCTCGTCAGACCAGGCCTTAAGGAAGTCATACAGCTCTGAAGCGGACTTCTTCAGAAGGACGTCTTTACTAATATCGTTCAGCTTGTTCAGATCGAACAGAGCTCCTGCGCTGCTCATCTTCTTGGTCTTGAACGGGAAATCGTCAGATGAAGCGTCAGGATTCTTCTCGCGCCACTCCTCATAGTTGGAATTCAGCACAGTCAGAAGATACTCACGTACCGCGTCAGGATGATATCCCTGATCCATATAGAATCCGAGCGACAGCTCAGGATCCTCCCTCTTGGAAAGCTTGCGCTTATTGCCATTCTCATCAAGCTTCATCAGCTGCGCCGTATGGCAGTATACAGGGCGCCTCACTCCAAGCTTGTAGAAGAGCTCTACGTGGATCGGAAGCGATGAAAGCCACTCCGCTCCTCTTACGACATGCGTTGTTCTCATGAGATGGTCGTCGACCACATGTGCGAAATGATATGTCGGTATCCCTGTAGTCTTCAGGATGACCACGTCCTGGAAGTTCTCAGGCATCTCCAGCTTTCCTCTGATACCGTCGATGACCGTGATCTTAGGCTGTTTCGGCGCATCCTCTGAATCATCCTGCTGATAAAATTCAGGTGGCTTTCCTGATGACTTCAGCCTGACTACATAAGGCTTTCCTCCAGCAAGCGCTTCTTTTATCTGGTCCAGAGTCCACTCTCTGCATCTCGAGAATTCCCCGTAGATGCCCGGCGTGAGCTTTGATTCTTCCTGCTGAGCTCTCACGGCCGCGATCTCATCTTCTGCCATGAAGCACGGATAAGCCGTACCGTCCAGTATGAGCTTCCTGGCGTACGCCTTGTAGATATCGCCGCGGAGACTCTGCGTGTACGGGCCGTAGTCTCCTGTTTCTCCGTCCGCATTCGCTCCCTCGTCAAAATCTATCCCGAAAAATCCGAGTGACTTTATGATCAGGTCGGTCGCTCCTTCAACATAACGCTTGTCGTCGGTATCTTCTATCCTGAGATAGAACTTTCCCCCGCTCTGATGCGCCAGTCTTTCATCAACAAAAGCACCGTAAAGGTTCCCGAGGTGTATGAATCCGGTCGGACTGGGTCCCAGCCTCGTCACTACCGCACCTTCAGGAAGGTCCCTTTCAGGGTAGATCTTCTCATAGTCCTCCGGCGTCTTGTCGATCCCCGGAAACAGTATGTCAGCAAGCTCGATACGTTCTTCTTCTGTCATTTAAATCTCTCCTCGATCTTTTATCTGCTGCTTATTATAATATCTTTCTCTGCGTCTTCCTCTTCTCTGGCTTCTTCCGCGCGTCCCGCGAGCTTCATGTCGTACACCGCGCGCTCGCCGCCGATATACTTCGGCCTCGTCCTCGCGGCGACAAGATGAGCTTCGCCGATCTCCTTAACGTTAAGCCTTACCGGGACCGCAACGTCTTTAAGATGCATCCCGATCAGTGTGTCTCCTATGTCAAGTCCTGCGTCCGCTTTGATGTGCTCCACAGCAACCGGCTCCTCAAAATTCTCATAACATGTAACGGCAAATGAACCTCCGGCATGCAGCTGAGGCACGGCATTGATGATCTCCGTTCCGGGCAGCAGAGCTTTCTTTTCGATTATTATCGCTCTGTTCAGATGCTCGCAGCACTGCGCCGCAAGGAAAATACCACGCATCTTTAGAAGCGGCATTATCCCTTCATATACAGCCTTTGCCGCGTCTATGTCCGATCCCTTTCCGATGTGCTCACCCTTTATCTCGCTTGACGAACAACCCACTACCAGAATATCGCCGGTGCTTAGATGAGCTGTATTGATGAGCTCTTCGCAGGCGTCATGTGCCTGGCTCTTTATCTCTTCATAGATATCCATTTTATCCTTCCCCCGGTCTGTTAAAAATCAGCAGAGAAAGACTTACCCTCCTCTGCTGCAATAATATCATGTTCAGTTTATTTCTTGTAAAGCCCGCTCTCACATATAGTGACTGCGTTTCTGACACAGTCCTCGCAGCTGCACAGGACTTTCCCTGTATCTCTGCCCTTGATGTCCTTACACAGCGTGGCGCCTGTATACAGCTTGAACATCTCGCTTACCGCCCTCGCCTGCTTCAGCAGCGACTTGCCTTCATATCTCTTCAGTCCAAGAAGCATCTCAGCTGCAACAAGAGCCCCGCATGTGCCTTCCATGTTGCCCATGCCCAGTCCGAAAGCCGCCCCGAGCTTCTTCATCTCTTCCTCGCCTGCCTCGTCAGCAAAGGCACAAAGCACAGCCTGGCAGCAATTGCAGTCTTTCCTGAATTTCTCCACTGCATATTCTTTTCTGTTCATGTTGATCTCCTTATATCTCCCAACTGTTAAGGTATTTCACCTGTTCTTCTGTCAGCTCGTCTATCTCGACTCCCCAGGCGGCAAGCTTGCGTCTGGCGATCTTTTCGTCTACTTCTTTTCCAATGTCGATCAGCTTGTTCGGAAGCTCTCCGTGGTGTTCTTTTATGTACAGAGCGCTGTACGCCTGAACGGCGAAAGAAAGATCCATGATCTCAGCAGGATGCCCGTCCGCCGCAGCGATATTGCAAAGTCTGCCCTCCGCGATAACGTTCACCCATTTGCCGTTCGGGAGCTTGTACGCCATGATGTTCTTTCTGGCTTCTCTGGAATCCACGGCAGTTTCACGAAGCCCTGCCATGTCGACCTCTGCGTCGAAATGACCGGCGTTAGCCATTATCGCGCCCTCTTTCATGTTCATCATCGCAGATACAGGAATTGCCTTACAGCACCCTGTGACCGTGATGAAAAAGTCGCCGTATTTAGCAGCTTCAGCGATCGGCATCACGTCGTGTCCGTCCATCCTGGCTTCGATAGCCTTGACCGGATCGACTTCCGTAACTATCACTTTGGCCCCGAGGGCTTTTGCTCTCATCGCTACGCCTTTCCCGCACCAGCCGTAGCCACATACTACAGCGGTCTTACCGGCAACGATGAGATTGGTGTTTCTCATCAGGCTGTCCCATACAGACTGCCCTGTTCCGTACCTGTTGTCAAACAGATGCTTGCAGTCCGCGTCGTTCACCGCACACATCGGGAACCTCAGGACGCCGTCTCTCTCCATCGCCTTGAGCCTTATGATGCCTGTTGTCGTCTCTTCACAACCTCCCCAGACTTCTTCCGCTAGCTCAGGATGATCCGTATGCAGGCATCCTACAAGATCGCCTCCGTCGTCTATAACTATGTTCGGCCTCTGCATGAGGCACTTCACTATGTGTTCATGGTATTTCTCCATGGTCGTGCCGTGTATCGCATATACCGAAAGTCCATCGTCGGCAAGCGCCGCAACGACGTCGTCCTGAGTAGACAGAACGTTGCTTCCGGTTATGGACATCTTCGCTCCGCCAATTGCAAGCACTTTGCACAGGTATGCGGTCTTGGCCTCAAGATGCACCGAGAGAGAGATCTTCACGCCTTCGAGCGGCTTGGTCTCCCTGAATTCATCCTCCAGACCGCGAAGAAGCGGCATATTGTTCCTGACCCATTCGATCTTCTCGTGTCCTGAAGGGGCCAGACTGATGTCTCTGATATCATAGTCCTGCATGTGTGTCCTTCTTTCTGTATCTATTCTACCGTTACTGATTTAGCCAGATTACGTGGCTTATCTATGTTCTCGCCGCGCTCTCTCGCCATGAAGTAAGCGAAAAGCTGCAGCGGTATTATGCTGAGCATCGGAGTCAGCTCGTCTCTGCATTTCGGAATGGCGAACACGTCCCGGGCGACAGTCTTTGCTTTCTTGTTTCCTGACTTTACTATCGCGACGATATGTGCGTGTCTGGCATTTATCTCCTCCATATTCGCAAACATCTTGTCGAACAGCCTGTCCTGTGTAGCAAGAGCGATCACTGTCGTTTCCGGCTCCATAAGAGCGATAGGCCCGTGCTTGAGCTCGCCTGCTGCTGTCGCGAATGAGTTGATGTACGAAACTTCCTTGAGCTTCAGCGACCCTTCATATGAAAGTGAAGAGTCTATGCCTCGGCCAATGAAGAAAATGTTGTCCCTGTTGTACAGGAGCTTTGCCATCGATTCTATCTGGCCTTCTTTTCTCAGCACTCTCCTCGCTTTGTCCGGAAGAGCTCTGAGATCCGATATCATGGAGTCGTAGTATTCCTTCGTTACCGTGCCCTTCAGATCAGCCATGTACAAAGCCAGAATATACAGACATACGAGCTGAGTCGTGAACGCCTTGGTCGACGCCACGGCTATCTCCGGGCCGGCCCAGGTGTAGAACACATCGTCAGACTCTCTCGCCACGGAGCTCCCTACCACATTAACTATGGACAGGATCCTTGCTCCTTTTTTCTTCGCTTCCCTGAGTGACATAAGCGTATCGAGAGTCTCTCCTGACTGGCTTATCGCTATGAACAGAGTCTTATCGTCGATAAACGGATCTCTGTAGCGGAATTCTGAAGCAACGTCTGTCTCGACAGGGATCCTCGCCATCTGCTCTATGATATATTTGCCTACGAGTCCTGCATGATATGCGGTACCGCAGGCAACAATGCATATCTTGTTGAATTTCTGCAGGTCTTTAAGTGTAAGATGTATGCCGTCCAGCTTTATTCTTCCGTTTCTGCTTATACGTCTCGCCAGAGTCTCTTTTATGGCCTTTGGCTGTTCGTGGATCTCCTTCAGCATGAAGTGCGGATATCCGCCTCTCTCAGCATCTTCCTGGCTCCATGTGATCTTGAGCGGCTTCTTGTTGATCTCTTTGCCGTCCGGCGAATAGATCTTAAGGCCGTCAGGAGTCTCGACCACCATCTCGCCGTTGTCGATCAGATAGATCTCATCCAGATATTTAAGAAGCGCCGTCATGTCTGATGCGATGAAGCAGTCTCTTTCTCCCATACCTGCAATGAGAGGCGTGTCTTTTCTGTACGCTACGAGCTTGTCAGGTTCGTCCTGAGCTATGGCGCCGAACGTGTACGCACCTTCCATCATCTTCACCGCTTTTCTTACGGCAGCTTCAAGGTCTCCCTCATACAATACTCCGAGAAGCTGTGCTATGACTTCAGAATCGGTATCCGTCCTGAATTCAATGCCATATTTCTTCTCGAGCTTATTCCTGAGATCCTGATAGTTTTCGATAATGCCGTTATGCACTATCGCTATCCTGCCGTCCTGCGAGATATGCGGGTGGGCGTTCACATCTGTAGGAGATCCGTGGGTCGCCCATCTGGTATGACCTATTCCGGTAGTTGCCGTGAATCTCTCCCCTGAGATCTCTTTTTCAAGATTCGATATACGGCCTTCTTTCTTTCTTACCAGCACCTTACCTTTTTCCAGCAAAGCGATGCCGGCAGAATCATATCCCCTGTATTCCAGCTTCTTCAGGCCGTCGATTATCATGTCCGACGCTTTATCGCGTCCTGTACATCCAACTATTCCACACATTGCACTATGCCAACCTGTCTTCTATCAGACTGGCTATGCTTTCCGCAAGCTTCTGCAGCTCCTCTGTGTCATCCCCTTCCAGCATTACTCTTACGAGAGGCTCAGTTCCGGATGGTCTGATAAGCACTCTTCCGTTGCCTTCCATCTTCTTCTCACAATCAGCTATAGCAGCCATGATCTCTTCATCGTTTTTATATGCTTCTTTTTTCGAATTTGCCACTTTCGCGTTAACCAGTACCTGAGGGTATATCCTTATCGGATCCGCAAGCTCTGACAGCTTCTTCCCTGATGCCATTACAGCTTTCATGAGCTGCAGCGACGACAGACATCCGTCGCCTGTGGTCGAGTGATTGAGGAAGATGATATGTCCGGATTGCTCTCCTCCGATGATACCGCCTGTCTTGAGCATAGACTCAAGCACGTATCTGTCTCCTACTGTAGTTATCTCGACATTTATTTCTTTGCTGTCCAGATATTTATGAAATCCCAGATTGCTCATTACTGTGGCCGTTACCAGATTCTCGGCCAGCTCGCCGTTCCTCTTCAACTCCTCAGCGCAGATGCACATTGCCTTGTCGCCATCTACGATCTGTCCCTTTTCATCCACAGATATCAGCCTGTCTGCGTCTCCGTCATATGCAAATCCGATATCTGCCCCGGCTTCAACTACTTTCTGCTGAAGTCTTTCCGGATGTGTAGATCCGATGTGGTCGTTTATGTTGATCCCGTCAGGCTCATCTCCGATGACTGTCACATCTGCTCCGAGAGCTCTGTAAACCGCAGGAGATGATTTGTATGATGCTCCGTTCGCACAGTCGAGCACGATCTTCTTTCCTGTAAGATCAAGCTCTACCGTAGAGAGCAGGAACTTCACATACGCATCCAGCGATTCCTGCTCAGCCTCCTTTATGGAACCGAGATCGCTTCCCATAAGAGGCTCCTGTCCCTCGAATCCGCTTTTAATGAGTGCCTCTATTTCATCTTCTATGGAATCGTCAAGCTTGAATCCTTTGCCGTTGAAGAATTTGATCCCGTTGAATTCGAACGGGTTGTGCGACGCGGAGATCACGACGCCAGCATCAGCGTTAAAGTATCTTACAAGATACGCTACGCCAGGCGTAGGGATAACACCCGCTTTGATCACGTCTCCACCGACCGATAATATTCCGGCTGTAAGCGCCGCCTCGAGCATGTCGCCGGAGATCCTCGTATCCTTGCCTATGACGAAGACCGGCCTTTTGCTTATTTTTCCAAGTACAGCCGCTCCTGCCTTCCCAAGGTCAAAAGCCAGCTCTGCCGTAAGCTCAGTATTTGCCACTCCCCTGACTCCGTCAGTCCCGAACATTCTTCCCATTATTCTTCCTCTTTTCTTATCAAAGTGACTTTTGATGGTATTACTGCAATGTCAGAACACTTTTTAGCGCATTCCGCAGCAATTTCCACTTCGTTTGTATCAGCTTCAATACCGCTCATGTCGACATACAGCACGATATCTGACGACCTGATCGCAGCAAGCTGTTCCTCAGTACCTGTGACCTGCACCTCAAGGCTCTCCTGGTCCAGACTGACATCTGTTCCTTCTGCGTTTCTCAATTCAACGTCGTCTTCTGTAAACGTAAATGATTTGACGTTCTTCGCCGCAGATGACTTCTTCTTGCCTTTACTTACCTTAACAGTAAGCATGATATCCGAAGTACTCTCAGCCGGCTGCACTCCTTCAGGAAGGATGAGCTTTACAGGTATTTTCTCGTTCTCTGTCACACCGGTGATATCCACTTCCTCTGCCGTGACGAAGTCCAGGCTCCCGAGAATTTCTGCAGGTCCTTTGATATTGACGGTATCCGGATATGAAACGGTCCTGTTATATCCGTCGGATGATTTATCCTTTACAGGGATCTTAAGTTCGACTTCTTTGGTCCTGTAGATAATGCTCGTTACCTTGCATTTGTCACTTGAAAGGCTGACGTTCTGTACGGCGCCTCCGCTCTTCGTTACCGCCGTCAGAGGACATGTCGATGAAGTAAGGTCTTCTGTTACGGTCTCGGCGCTTATCTCCGCCTTTACATACGACACCTTGTCAACAAGTGACTTTGCTCCGCTTACCCTGATATTCTCAGGATCCGTCTTGATAGTAGAAGGCTCTTCTCCGTCAGGATATGTCCCGGTATATTTCACGCGTACGTCTCTCGTCCGCGTCACGCGCTCTTCTGTATTGACTTCTATCTTATCAAGCGACTGATTGACCACCTCAACATTGTCAGGTATCCTCAGGCTGACGGAGAGCATATTCTTTCCGTCTGACGCGTCGGCAAGGTCGACTGTGGCCGATATGTCAGCTTTGGACAGCTTGTTTATCACGTCGCGCTTTCCCGACACTGTCACACGCATATAGTCGTCGCTCACATCAAGAACAGCAAGCCCGTTGTCTGCAAGCGTCTGCTCGTTGATCAGCATGATCGGTATCTCTCTGTATGTCTTTCTGGTCTCCGGATTCGTCTGCCCCACTACATAGAACCACAGCGCAAAAGCCAGGATAAATGAGATCAGAAGATTCAGCTTATTATTCTTCAGCATCTTTCTTCTTACCTCCTATCCTGTCGAAAATCTTATCCAGAGACTGGTCGCCGCCCTCGTTCAGATAAAGGTCAAGCAGTATCTTCTGAAGAGATTTCCTGTTAAGGAACCTCTCAAGCTTTCCGTTTTCAGCAACTGAGATCACACCTGTCTCCTCACTGACTATCACCGTAAGGCAGTCGGAATTTTCAGTTATTCCTATACCTGCCCTGTGACGCGTACCGAGGCTCTTGTTGAGGTTTTTGTTCTCCGTCAGAGGAAGAACGCACCCCGCCGCAAAGATCTTATCGCCGCGGATTATCACAGCACCGTCATGAAGAGGCGAACCGACATAGAAAAGGTTGCCGAGAAGCTCCCTCGACACCTCCGCCTGTATTATCGTTCCGGTCTCGCTGATATCCTTGAGGACCGTCTCACGCTCGAACACTATCAGCGCGCCGGTCTTGGACTTGGAGAAAGAATCGACCGCATCTGTGATCTCATCGACGACGTATTTTATTCTGTCCTTGTCAAGCTCGCTCTTGGCGTGTCCCCTAAAATGCGTCCTGCCGATGACCTCCAGAGCACGTCTTATCTCAGGCTGGAAGACAACGATAAGAGCGAAGATACCTATGGTGAAAGTACCTTTCAGTATCCAGCTTATCGTGTAGAGCCTGAAAAAGTCCGCAGCAAAGTAGACCGCGACGATTATCGCGAGTCCCTTGATCAGCTGCTGGGCTCTGGTCTCACTTATGAACTGGAGCAGCTTGTAGATGATGAACGTGACGATAAGTATGTCAAGGACATCATTCAAGCCTATTCCGGATATTGATCTTTCTAAAAATTCCTGCATCCTTTCCCCTTACTTCGAGAACACTCTAATATGTTGTCTCCAGTACGCCGTAGTTCCCGCCGTTTCTCTTATATACGACATTTACACTGTCTGTATCCATGTCGAGGTAAACGAAGAAGTTATGTCCGAGCATCTCCATCTCCAGGATAGCTTCATCGACGTCCATAGGTCTGAGCTCGAATTTCTTCGTCTTCACTACAGGCGTTTCCTCCACTTCTTCTATATCTTCGAATTCTTCATCTTCATCATCTTCAGGCTCGTCAAACTCAAACTTGAGCGCCTTGTTATCATTATATCTTCTGGCAAGCTTGCCCTTGAATCTGGACATCTGCGCTGACAGCTTGTCTACGACCTTGTCGATGCCTTCATAGATATCAGAGTTCATCTCTTCTGCTCTGAATACGGCGCCCTTGGCGTTGATCGTTACTTCGATCTTGTCTCTTCCTCTTTCCTGTGAAAGGATAACGTTCGAAGTAATATCATCTGCAAAGTACTTGTCCAGCCTGTCCAGCTTTTTCTCTATTGTCTTCTCCAGCTTGTCGTAAGTTGTATAGTTCTTTCCTGTGATATTTACGTTCATGATAGCCCTCCTGATCTATATCAAAATCATACCGGGTATGCTTCAGCGTATACCCGTCCTATTTTGTACTTTAAGTATATCATAACGGTGTTTTGTACTCAATAAACGGTGTGTGATTATTCAATGAAAAATGCTCATAAATTGCATCAAAAAAAGCGGCATGGCAACATGTCACACCGCTGTTATTCTCTTAAGCGCAGCTGACCTGGTCTTTGCCCCCACACTCGCCTTAGCCGGGATTTTCCCGAGGACTTACATCTAGAAATACGCCATGCTCGCCGCGGCTTCCTGCTCGCGGTTTACGTGGATCCTTTTGCCCGTATCTGGCATGGATCTTCCTCCACAGACCTGCGCTTATAAATGATTCTACCACATCTGTCAACAAAAAACAGGCTGCCTCACGGACAGCCTGCGTATTGACTTTGATCCGGCCTACAGATTGATCTGGTTGATCACGTCGTCGTAGTAGATGTAGAGCTCTATATCGTTCAGCCCGCCGATCGCGACCTTGGACTGACGTCTGTTCAGCTCAGTCATTTTCCTCTTCTCAGGGTAGAACTCATGGTTGGAGCACTGGTCTGTATGGAGATAGAATCTCTCGACTCCCTGCTCATGCAGATATCTGGACATGTGCCTAAAGATGCCGCTTCCAACGCCCTGGCGCCTGTGGTCGGCGTCCATGATAAGAAGCGCCACCTCAGCTCCGATATTCTTGCCGTCAAGCAAGTACTCGGCGCCTTTATATTCCTTCTCCAGATCATTCCAGTCTGTCTGGTTCTTGCATCCGTCAGGATCGCTGCAAAGCGCGACTGTATGATCGATCATCTTCAGCAGGTAATCGTCATGGATCGGATGACCGTCTTTGATATCGATGATGCACAGGCCTACCGCCTTGCCGTCATCATCCGCAACAAAAGCCTTCGTGGAGTGCACGAGCTCGTAATAGAGTACCATGTACCCATAATGTATCGCGACCTCCGGCTTGGTTTTGATGTCATCTCCGCCCCATTTTTTCCAGATCATGTCAGCGAGCAGCGGCATGTCGCTTTCAGTCATTTCCCTGTAAATGATCATTTTAGTCCTCCCATGTTAGCCTGTAAGTTGTATTTACTGTCAAAACCCTTTCGGGTGATGTGCCTATTATTAAAGGTCGTCGTAATATGGCTGTGTAGCGCTCACTATTTCGCTGCCCATGGACTTAAGAAGGTCCAGACCTGTTGCGCGGCCTGCCATCAGTGCTTCCCAGACATTCCCGGCATCACCCTTGAACGAGATCATGACCTCGTTCGAAAAATGCGTCGTGCCGTACTGCGGACTCATCTCCCAGATAAGATCTACCGGTGAGGCCTTAAGAGCATTATCCGCCATAACGAGACCGATACCGGCAGGTGATCCTGTCATGAATCCATAAGCACGTCCCAGCTCAGCATTAACGGCTTTCTCCAGGACCTTGCCCGCGCTGGCTGAATAACAGAACTCCAGATGTCCCGAGTCGCTCATATATACTTCGCCGACATATTTGTCCGTAAGCCTCAGCGCCATCTGTATGGCGTTAGTGCAGTCCTCTACGCTGTCGGCTCCGATCACGGCATAGCTGCCATGGCCGCCCCAGCATTTCGCGTCAAGCGGAAGCTCTATTGTGACGACTTCTGTATTCGTCATCTTCACGGCATCGTCAAGCGCCAGATACTGCCCCGCAGCCCCGCACCTGGATGTCAGTATGCCAAGTGCCCTGTAGGTCTTATCCACATGCATATTTTCAAGCAAAGTATCATCGATACCTGCTATTACCATGCCGATAGTATCGAGTGCTGCCGTCCCTATGAATTCTTTTCTGCTTCCTGCTGCTTCCATGTCTGCCCGTATGTATTGCGCACTACATAATATTACATCTTTATTATGTCACACACCATAAGGGGTGTCAATGGGGACGGTCCTTTTTGGCATACTGTGTGAAGAAGTCACGCCCGCTGCACAATCCCTCGGCCTATTCCGGTGAGCCGTGCAATCTGCCTTATCGACAATCCTTTTGCTTTCAGCATTCTTAGGGCCTCATCCCTCTTCGGCTTGCTGTAGGTCTGTAGCATCGTTCCGCTATCTATATGCAGAAAATGTTTGATTATTTGCCTTGCAAACTGATCGCTCTTATCCTTTTCAAACTCCAGACAATCGTCATAATCAGACAATTTCATATATTTCTCATACGGATACTGCTCGCCCAGCGTTTCTTTCAGCCATGATATATCGACAAACGAATTGACATTATAGAATTCATTGTAACTGCTCCACGGATATTCAGACACCCGGCATATCCCCGCTTTTACCGGATTATTCAGAATGTATCTGTAAGCAGTCAACAAATACCCCAGACTATCTATCGGCTCGCTCAAAAACCTATCCTGGAACAGATGCCCGGTTCTTTCATATTTCGTATTAAAGTAATGCGTATAGCAAACGCCGATTTTCTTCATCATCATTGACAACTGCCTGTTTTTATCACGCACTACTAAATGTACGTGGTGATCCAGCAGGCACTAAGCGCATCCCGACACTGCTGCGTCCTTACTGTATGTCCTGAGCAAAAGCAGATCATCACGATAGTCCTGCTCATCCTCAAAAATCAGCTGTTTCCCGATTCCCCTTTCAATAACGTGCATATATCCTGATATACTGTATTTCCTTGCGGTTCTTCCCATTTCTCTTTCCCCCCTTTTCTTCACAATGTGTCAATGGGGACGGTCCTTTTTGACACACAGATTACTTTGCCGCAAATGCCAGGAAGCTGATCGATGCCGGATGTGCTTTCTCCAGTTCTTTCCGACACTCCTGTGCCGTCGCTCCTGTTGTATAGAAATCGTCCAGGAGCAGCAGTTTCCTCCCTTCCAGCTCTTCTTTCATTCTGTCATTCAGTGCGAAGCACCCCGCGATGTTTTCTGCTCTTTCCTCTGGCGACAATCCTCTCATCGGTCTCGTATCTCTCACCCTGATCAAAGCCTCCGGCGCACATCTGATCCCGATATGTGCTGCCAGATATTTCCCTATCAAAGCTGTCTGATTGAATCCGCGCTGTCTGAATTTTCTCTTATACAAAGGGACAGGAACTATGATGTCATAGTTCCTGTCCCTGCCTGCGTTTTTAAGCTTATCCCGCATTATCTCTGCTATATGCCGTGAAACGTAGCGTTTCCCGTTATACTTAAGCGAGAAGATCAGCGTCCTCTCGTAGATCCCGTACTGGCAGCATCTCATGGTCTCCATCCCGTCCCTGACCTGCGGCTCTGATGTGTCCCAGACCATGTGCCTCACACAGTGGTCACACAACCCGTATGTCCTTGTTTCATCTATCACATTTCCGCAGCAGATGCAGTATATAGGGTCAGGATACAGAAGATCCAGCGCTTTACCGGCGAGGTCTTCAATATCTCGTAATTTTATGTTCTTCGCCTCCCCCAAAATACATTATTTTACTTTCGCAGCCTTTGCTCCTGACAGTATTCCCGTATATGTTTTACTTCCCCTGACCTTTACCGGCATGACTTTCACGTAATATTTCCTGCCCTTCTTTAATTTGCTGATCGTGCACTTCGTCTTTGCTTTCCCGCTGATCTTTTTAGTCTTTGCTCCCGCCATGCTCTTCTTTGTAGAGTAAAGAACTTGGTATCCTGTCGAATTCGTGTGTGTCGCCGGGGACGGTTCCGTTTGACACACTGCCCTCTGGTGTGTCAAACGGAACCGTCCCCAATGACACATTACATTATTGCCCTGAAGTCCGACAGCCTCTGCTCAAGGCCTGAATACCTCAGCGTTATCCTGTTGTTGTCCACCATGGCGTTCAGCCATTCCTGCATGCCTACGAGCACCACAGCCTGACGGCCTCTCGTTATCGCCGTATAAAGCAGGTTCCTTGTCGCAAGCATCGGCGGAAATCTGGTGATAGGCATCACTATCACAGGGAACTCGTTGCCCTGGCTCTTGTGAACAGTCATGGCATAAGCCAGCTCCAGCTCGTCGAGCATGCTCACGTCATATTCCGCATATCTATCGTCGTCAAAACGTACCGTTATCTTGCCGTCATCGTTATCTATCAGTACTATTTCGCCTATGTCACCGTTGAACACGCCTTTACCCGCGTCTTCGCCGCCGGGATATTTCAGCTCGATATCATAGTCGTTCTTTATCTGCATGACCTTGTCGCCCTGACGGAAGATAAATCCTCCGATCTTCTTTTCAGCGAGCCCCGGGATCGCCGGGTTTATCGCATCCTGGAGGGCTTTGTTCAGTGAATCTGTTCCGACCGTTCCTTTATGAGTCGGCGTAAGTACCTGAATGTCGGACAGCGGATCCAGCTCTTTGTAATAGTCAGGAAGACGCCTTGTCACAAGATCTATGATCAGACTTTCCATATCATGTTCAGACCTTCTCGGCATGAAGAAGAAATCCTTTCCTTTCACATTGAGCTCAGGATATTCTCCCGTGTTTATCCTGTGCGCGTTGACGACTATCATGCTTTCCTCAGCCTGCCGGAAGATATGCGTCAGCTTGGCTGTATGCACCATGCCGCTTCCGATTATATCGCGCAGCACATTCCCTGGACCTACGGAAGGAAGCTGGTCGGCGTCTCCTACTAGTATCAGCCTGGTGCCCGGCCTGAGAGCGTCTGTAAGGCCTTTCATCAGCATCAGGTCTATCATCGATGCCTCATCTACAATGACGACGTCTTTATCGAGCGGGTCTTCCTCGTTTTTCATGAAGAACATCTCGCCGCTCTGATCATCTCTCGCATATTCCAGCATGCGGTGCACGGTCGACGCTGTGTGTCCTGTCGTCTGTTCCATACGCTTGGCCGCTCTTCCGGTCGGCGCAGCAAGAGCCACTTCAAAACCTGCTGACTCGAATATCCCGATAAGTGAATTGATGATCGTAGTTTTTCCTGTACCGGGGCCTCCCGTTATAATAGAGACCGCTGACCTGACTGACTGTATTACTGCGTTTCTCTGGTTCTCTGAAAGAGTGATCCCGCTGTCTTTTTCTGTCATGTCAAGCGAACTCTCGAGATCTGCCATAAGCGGTTTCATGTCCGCCGAAAGTAAGCCCGCCATGTTCTTGACCACGGCCTTTTCGGCAGCGTAAAACGGATACAGATAGATCACGTCCAGATCGTCCAGCCTGTCAGGCATAACGCCTCCCTCGAAAGCCAGCGTAGCTATACCTTCTGAAACCAGCTCTCTGGTAACGTCAAGGACCGAGGCGACCCTTTCCACAAGCTCCGTCTTCGGTATATATGTATTCCCGTCACCCGCCTGAGCCTGCAGGAACGCCTTGATCCCGCTCTCGATCCTCATCGGGTCTTCTTTGCCGACACCCATAGCCTCGGCTATCTGGTCGGCTTTAGTGAAGCCGATGCCCCTGACTTCGTCTATGAGCCTGTACGGGTTCTCCTTCACCAGCTTCACCGCGTCTTTGCCGTAATTCATGTAAAGCCTGAGCGACTGCGAAGATGTCAGGCCTAATTCACCGAACGCCAGAGCAACGTCGGCAAACTCTCTGTGTGCCGAATATGATTCTGCTATCTGCACAGCCTTCTTTCTGCCTATACCATCGACTTCAGTAAGCCTTTCCGGCTCAGATCCTATCACTTCCATAGTCTTGTCGCCGAACTTCGCTACGATGGCGGCCGCCGTTTTGGCGCCTATTCCCCTGATCGTGCCGGATGCGAGGAACTCCTTTATACCCGATGCCGATGTGGGAATGGCCTCTTCAGCATGAGAAAAAGAGAACTCTTCACCATATCTCGGATGGACTCTGAATTCTCCCTTCAGAAGATATGCTGTCCCCGGACGCGCGAAAGGAAGCCCTCCCACGATGGTGATCAGCTGATCTTCAGTTTCCATCTCAGCTATGGTGTAGCCGTTCTCCTCGTTATAGAAAAAAACCTGTGTTAATGTACCTGTTATCTCTTCCATTTAACTGTCGTATTCATCCGGCGAATCGTCCGGATCTTCTTCCGGAACACATCAGTCCGGCTCTGTTTCCGTATCGCCGTCCTTAATGAACGACGGCTTGTATACCCTGCGGTTGTCAAGCGTCCATACTTTCTCTGAGAATCCTCCCGGCTCTGCGCTGCCGAGCGCCTCGAACATATCGAACAGCCTGGCGTCCAGGATATCGCAGTAATGAAGTACTTCCGCCTCCGGGAACATCGGCCTCTTCGGGCTTCCGTAATCTGGCTCATAATGGTGCGAAACCACCATGTGCTCCACCATTATCTTCTTTTCCCCAGGCATGCCGATCTCTGTGCCGAGCTTCTCTATGTATTTTGCTCCCATCACGATATGGCCGAGAAGAGTCCCTTCCATGGAATATCCCGGCGACATGCCGTATTCGTTCGACTCTATTTCATTCAGCTTCTCCATATCATGAACGATGATGCCGCAGCTGACAAGGTCGATATCCAGATCTGTATATACCTCGCAGATCCTCCTGCCTGTCATGAGCATTCTCTTCATGTGGAACAGCAGTCCCGCGAACTCCGCGTGATGATTTTTCGCCGCGGCCGGATAATACATCAGCTTCTCTTTATTGTCAGTAAGCACTCTAACACAGAGTTTTCTGTAATCCGGATCCCCGAGGTTCTCAGCGACTCCAAGTATGTATGCGTACATGTCTTCCGGCTTTTCCGGCGCTGCCTTGACAAAATCTGTCATGTCGAGGCCGTCTGCCTCCGGATTTGCCTTGCGTATCCTGGAGATCTTAAGCTGTTTTGTCCCCTGCCACTCATTTACCATGGCACGGATCTTCAGGATCTCACCATCCTTTATATTCGCAAGATTGTTGCCTTCCTGAGGATCGACGTCCCATTTCTTGCCGGCGATAGATCCTGTTTTATCGCAGAGCTCCACGTCGAAATATTCTTTCCCGTTCGATCCTGTCTTGATCTGCGCTTTCTTCGCCATGAAGAAATCCGTGATCTCTTTACCTACTTCAATTCCGCTTACATAAACTGACTTCATCTTTACTCCCCATTAACAATATACTGAAGCACAAGATTAGCTACAGGCCCCGCGACCTGTGATCCGAATCCGCTGTCCTCCACGCACACGATGAAAGCGTACGGATAATCCTTGTTCTTTATGAAACCGGCAAACCATGCATTAGGCCTCTGCCCTTCCACTTCCGCAGTGCCGGATTTGGCATATATATCAAGTCCCGGATAATTATTTTCTCCATATGAGACCTTGACGTTGTTTTTCATCATTCTCCTGAGCCGCTTGGCCGTGGAGGCTTTGATCATTCTCTTTGTGGCCTTCCTGCCTGTGCTTGTCGCAAGGAGCTTAGGCACGACCGACTGTCCGTCGTTTGCGATGGCGCCCATATACACGAGCATGGAACACGGGTTGAGATAGTCTTTCCACTGTCCGATGCCTGCCCAGGCCGTGCTCACTTCATCGTTGACCGGGAACTCGAATGAGCCCTTTGCGTTGAACACGCCGTTCATGTCATACATCGTTTCAAGTCCGCACTTCTGCGCATATGCCGACAATGTCCTGGCTCCCACTTTTCTGGAGAGCTCGGCAAAAGCCCCGTTGCACGACTTGGCAAGCGCACCGTCAAAATCCACCTCGCCGTGTACCTGCGGACATCTGATCTTGACTCCGTCTATCTCGTGCACGCCTGTACACTTGAACGAAAACTTCTTCAGCTTCGATTCCGGGATCTTCTCTATCGCTGCGGCCGAAGTCACAAGCTTGAATATCGAGCCCGGCGTAAGATCTCCGGAAATGAATTTGTTCATGAATGTTCCGGACTTGGCGTTCTTGGCGTCAGGCGGATCCGCAGGGTCAAATGAAGGGGTGCTTGTCATGCAGATGACCTGACCGGTCTTGTAATTATATACTCCGACGAGCCCGTTCCTGTATCCGAGCGCATTGTATGCAGTCCTGCAGACGTCAGAATCTATCGAAAGCTTCACGTCGTTGCCTAGCCCGGAAATGCTGTATGTACCTGTCAGAAGATTGTACCCTACCAGTCTGTCGCGGAAAGCGCTCTCCGCGCTGGTTGACACAAATCCATACCCATCTCCGACGACCTGCGCTGTAGCCATTCTGGTAGTCGTATCGTCCACATATTTTATCGTCTTTCCGGTGTTGTCCGCCATCAGCGTGCCGTTACGGTCAAAAACCCTTCCGGTAGCAAGATGGCCGTTTCTGAATACATGGCTGTTATAGTATTTGATCGCCCAGCTGTCGCTCTCCTTCACATAGCGGAACACGAAGAACGAAAGACCGCTGAAAAGGGTCAGCGCCAGGATCAGCAGGAGTACTGCTCTGTGCTCAAGCTTCCTCATCTTCAGTGTCCCTCCTTTCTTCAGGCGCAGCGCTGTTTATCCTGTCGGTAAACATGTCGTCTTTCTTCATGACATTCTTAACGGCTATGCTCGCATCCTGTCTGGTATCGGCACCCTTAAGGAAAGCCAGGAGCCCCCATGCGGATATCATGGAAGATCCGCCTGCTGACAGGAACGGGAACGTAACGCCTGTTAACGGTATAAGGTCGCAGGATCCAAGTACGTTAAGAATTGTCTGGAACAGAAAGATCGACGCCGCCGCGCACGCCGCGATCGTATAGAACGTGGATCTTCCGGCCCAGATAGACCTGTATGCGAATACTGCCATGGTTATTATCGCAAGAACTGAAAGGACCGCGATTATGAGTCCCCATTCTTCTGTTATCAGCCCGAAAACGAAATCTGTCTGAGCGGCGAAAACGGAATTCCCGAACCACCCCTCGCCGGCTCCTACTCCGACGAGTCCTCCGCTTGATGCCGCAGTCAGCATCCTGGTCTGCTGATATCCCGAAGAATCAGCAAGCTCCCATATATGGCCCCAGGTGGCGAACCTCGCGGCAACATGATCTTTGAACCTGAGGACCATGAGACCTGCCACGAAAGCCACGCCGAGGATAACTATCATCTTTGTGAAATCGCCCTCTCTGAGGAACGAGATCACTAGGAATGTCACGAAGAAAATGATTGCTGTGCCGAAGTCTCCCATGACCGCGAGACATCCGAAACAGAATATCGAGAAAATGGTGAAAGCCAGCGAATTCATCTTCTTGAACAGTTCGTTCATTGTCGCGGCGCCCACGCATACGAAAGCGATCTTCACGATCTCAGACGGCTGCAATGAAAGCGGTCCTACTTTGATCCAGTTGCTGCCTCCGTATTTGGTCACGGCGAACGCAAGATTGAATACCAGCAGGAGCACGGCTCCGGCATAGATGAATATCTGTGTCTTTCTCACTCTGTCGAGATCTCTTATGTACGTGCATATTATAAAGAACACGATCACTCCGAGCACTATCGAAATGAACTGCGTCGTTACCTTCTCCGGTATCGACGTCGCCATCACGGCCAGGCTGAGAGTCGACAGGAAGAAAGCGATGGTCTCCATCTCGAAACCACGGCGTCTCATCGCCCTGAGCGCGAAAAAGTATACCCACATCAGGACTGTCATCCCTGTGAACGCCGCCGTTATGCTGTGCGTGTACCTGTCTCCCATGCCGATCATCAGCTGTATCATAGTCATGATCTGGAATATGGTAAGCGCTATGAACGAGCCCCACGGAGACAGCAGTCTCGTATCCTCTTTCCTTATCTGGACATTGTTCATACGCTCTTCGATGCTTACCGGGAAAAGCATGCATTTAACTGCCCCGAGCACGATCTCATCGCCCGCGCTTACAGGAACAGGCTGGTACGGTTCTGCCTTTTTGCCTTTAACTGTAGCTCCGTTCTTGGAGCCGAGATCCATATATGACCATTCACCGTTATCGTTTCTGTTCAGCGTACCGTGTGTCCTCGACACACTCATATGGTCGATCTGGATGTCAGAGCTGCCTGCGCGTCCGATCGCGTTCTCCCAGTGAGTTATCGGTATGTTCTGTTTCCTTGCTCCTTCTATATGAAGGTATGCCCAGACTTCAGCCGGGCTCATGCTGTTAAGCAGAGAGAAAATGGACTTGAGCAATATAAAAGCAGCAAGAACGATGAATACCCATCTTGCCGCTGCTGTGTACAACATGCCCGGATCATATCCCGCACTCAAAATATCAGTCAGACCATCAAAAATGGTGCTGACGGTCTCCCCTGTGCCGTCAATTATGCTCCGAATAATGTCCATATATCCCTTCCCCCGATTAGATATATATTATATCACAAAACCGCCGTCTATACCAACAGTCTGACCTGTAATAAACGACGCTTTATCCGATGCCAGAAAGTATACGAGCTCAGCCACTTCCTCCGGCTTTCCTGCCCTGCCAAGCGGCGTATCACTGAAGATCTGCTCCCAGTCTTCTTTGCTTCTGCCTTTATTCATATCTGTATCGATCACGCCTGGCGCGATCATATTAACGCGGATGCCCGAAGGCCCGAGCTCTCTTGCAAGGCCCTGCCCGAATCCGATCACTGCCGCCTTCGTGGCCGAGTACGGAGCTTCATATGAAGCCCCGCTTCTTCCCCACATGGAGGACATGAGCACGATGCTTCCCTTCTTCTCGCTTATCATCCCGTTCACAGCAGCTCTGACAGTATTCACGATACCGCCGATATTAACGCCGTCAAGCCTCTCCCACTCTTCGTCGGAGAGATCCTGCACCAGACCTTCAACACTGATGCCTGCGTTGCAGACCACCACATCAAAGCTCCTGCTTCCGAAGTGAGCGAGCGCCTCTCCAGCCGCAAGCCTCACGGCTTCGCTGTCAGCAACATCGCACTTCAAAGCAAGCGCACCTGTTTCTTTTGATATCTTCTCAGCATCTCCAGATCTGTCCCTGTAGAAAAAGGCAACGTTGCATCCTTCTTCCGCAAACTTTCTGACGCATGCGGCCCCAATACCGCGCGAACCTCCTGTAATGAGTACAGTCTTCATGTCATCCTCCGCTTTTTTACTTGACAACACTATTATTTTAACATACTATTGACGCATTGGATATGTTATAATATTAATAGAAAAATATGGGCGGGCGCCCTTTTACGAGCACCGCCATATGTATAAAACAACTTTTTACAGGAGGGATTTTACATGAGTATCAAATTAGCACTTAATGGATTCGGAAGAATAGGACGTCTTGCTTTTCGTCAGATCATCCAGGACGATGATTTTGATGTAGTAGCCATCAATGACCTGACAAACCCGGACATGCTTGCATTCCTGCTTAAGCATGACTGCAGACATGGCGGCTTTGTTGGACACGAGATCTCAAACGACGAGAAGAGCATCACTGTTGATGGAAAGATCATTCCTATCTATGCTATCCCGGACGCAAACAACTGCCCATGGGGAAAACTCGGCGTTGACGTCGTTCTGGAATGCACAGGATTCTATATGTCAAGAGAAAAGTCACAGG
>CAYMBU010000004.1:0-36982 GCA_964388765.1 uncultured Eubacterium sp. | reverse complement strand
CCTCGGCGAGCACATAGCCCGCGATGGCCTTCGCCTCGATGGTCAGGCTCTGGCCTCGGCAGTGCTGACGGATTCAAGCTCATCCAGGAATTCGCTGACAAAGTCGGCGGAGTCGTTGGTGCTTCCCGTGCAGCTGTAGATTCAGGCTGGATCGATCATTCACATCAGGTCGGCCAGACAGGAACGACAGTTAAGCCTAAGATCTACTTTGCCTGCGGTATTTCCGGAGCTATTCAGCACCTCGCAGGAATGCAGAACTCAGACATCATCGTAGCGATCAACAAGGATCCGGATGCTCCTATCTTCGAGGTGGCAGACTTCGGTATCGTTGGAGACCTCTACAAGGTAGTTCCTGAGATCATCGCTGAGTGGGACAAGGCTGAAGCACTCTATGACGAAGTTCACAAGGAAGTATAAAGTCTGTAATATGAATACGATACGCGGGAGCCTGTATACGGGTTCCCGCGTAGTTTTTTAAGAAGAACTAGGGGTACAGATGAACGAAACAGGCAGGAGAATAAGATTTCTGGATCTGGCGAAGGGCGTAGGCATACTAATGGTCACTTTCGGCCACATCACCGAGCTCGGGAATCCCGTGGATCAGTACATGTCACTGTACAAGATAACGGTGTTCTATTTCATATCCGGATATCTGATGTCATATCTGAACAGATACGAGAAGACAGGGTACAGAGACTATATCGCCGGGGTGACCAGGCATATCGCAGTTCCGTACCTTCTGTTCAGTATTGCCGCGATAATGGTAAGAGTCCTGCAGACATTCCTGCGGCACGGGAACATGATGAAGACTTTCATGTTCAATTTCAGAGAGTTCATCACTTTGAAAGGAATCGCCACATTATGGTTCCTGCCCACGCTGTTTTTTGCCGAGATAATTCTGTTCGTGATACTGAAAAACAGCGGTAAAGCTGCGGGGAAGGCTGTATTTGCCTCAGTGTTCCTGTGGCCCGCCGCGGTGCTTTTCTATTGGGATCATTTCTCGCCTGACCTTGGTATTCAGGCGGTGATCTGCAAGAGTCTTGTCGCCGTCTGGTTCATGGCGGCCGGATTCGTGTTCCACAGGTATATTCATGACAGGCTGCCTGCGCCTGTTCTTTTTGCCGCGGGTATCGTGCTGTCACTGATAACTGTCTTCCTTACAAAATACAGTCATCATATCGATTTCAATTTGATGCGTTTCGGGGATATGGCGGCGGTGTTCTTCATCGGGGGGATATGCGGCTCTGCAGGCCTTCTGCTGATGCTGGAAGCGCTTGAGCGTGTTTACGTACCGGCGGTTCTGGAGTATTTCGGAAAGAATTCCCTGATCCTGATGTGCGCCCAGAGAGGCCTTCTTATCCTGAACATAATAACAGAGGGGTGGGGCAAGGTGTTCCGCTTGACTGACGTCGTTTGTAAAAGATTCTATATAGAAAGGCTCTGCATCCTGGTGATACTGCTTGTCACAGTATACGGGCTTACAGAGCTTATCGACCGTTGTAAAAATAATTTATTCAAAAAGCGTGGTTCTGGCGCGGCGTGACCGATCAAAGCCCGCTCCGCGGATCACTGCTTCAGAAGACTTCTTATAATGCTGTCCACAGCCTCGCTGTTCCCGGCTGTCCTGAGGACAGATCTTTTAAGCAGCGGCAGTACTGATCTGACGTATGCTTTATCCTCATCATCCAGAGTGATCATCACATCCACATAGCCGGACGCGAATCTTACTGCGTCATTAAGGAAAGTGTTTCCGCTTTTCATTTCCCTTACCGCCTCCGCGCTTACTGTAAGCACTGCATGCTTAACGGGAGAGAGACAGAGCCCGATAATGGTCTCAGGAGTGCATGAGTCCATCATGCAGATAAGATCTAACTTTGCATTTCCATACATCCTGCGGTATGTCAGCGCATATTCGTGAGCAAGGAATGTGACCGCCTTCCTGAATGATATCTTCCCTGAAAGATACAATTCCTTTACAGGAGCGCCAACTGAGGAAAGCGGCTGCGCAGACAGAGACGCAAGTACGTTCACGTCATGAAGCAGCGGGTAAGCGTTCTCCTTGTGCTCGTCTGTGATCTTCTCGTCACAGCCGACATAGACATCATATGCATCGTTGTCTTTATTAAGCGCAAGATCCCTGATCACATCTGTTTCAGGCTTTGAAATGAAGCCCTCTGTGTAAAGAAGGACGGCAGGCCTGCTGGATCCCGTAGCAGGAGACAGCTCAAGTCCGCTTTCGTCTCCGAGGAACAGTCCACACAGCTTCTCCGGATTATCCACGCTGTCGTATCTGTAGAATGAAGATAAGTCTTCTTTATCTCCCGATAGATCATCATCCTGCGCTTTATCGCTGTTTCTCAGCTCTTCAAGAAGCTCTTCCTTACTGTGCGCAAGGTCAAGAGGGAGCCTCCGTATATCAAGGTTAAGGCCCTGGTTCTCGTTATATGTGTCAAGGTCCGGGATATACAGTATCACTTTGTTCCCGGTTATCAGGTAATCAAAGAATATGCTTGAATAATCGGAGATCAGCACATCCGTAACGGAAAGCACCTGGTATGTGTCGAGCGACGACGGGAACTTTCTGATATGTCTGAAGCCGTCCAGATCCAGGCAGTTGTTTCTGTGTCTGTAATGATGCAGGTTCACATACAGTATCTCGCTGTCTGAAAGATTGCTGTCCAGATAGTTGAGCATAGGACTTATCATGTCGATGAAGTCATCGTCGTCCATATACTCGCGGAACGTAGGCATATATGCATAGATTCTGGCGCCTTCAGGCGCGAGCTCTGATTTCAGCTTCTTTTTCTCATAGTCTGTGACCTTGAGGATGCCGGCCGTTCTCGGATAACCCATCATGAGAGCCTTAGCCGGCAAAATTTTCGATATCTGATATGATCTGTACATCACGTCTCTCGTGAAGTCGTTCGGATACATCAGATAGTCTGAACTCAGGAAGTTTTTCTGTATCTGAGCGTTTACATGGCACTTGTCACCGTTTATCAGAGCGCCGAGACGCTTGAGAGGAGTTCCGTGCCAGATGTTTATGAGCGTCTGCTCAGGCCTTTTAATATACTGATACGGGAACCAGCTCTCTGTGAGAAGATACTGGCATGTTTCCATCATCATGTCATATTTTTTCGGTACGGTCTCCGTTCTGGTCCATCCGTATTCCTTTATATGGTCGTTGACGGAAGCATCAGTCTGCTCAGCCGTGGTGCGGACATAGATACGGAACCCCTCGAACCTGCTGCTGTGATTGAGCTCATCGAGCAGGTATTTCAGACTGCCGTTTATGTTCCTTCCGAGACCGCATAATAAAACAGTCTTCTCCTGGACGGGAAGATCATAATAATGATCGATCACGGATCTTCTGTCCTTCTTAAGGCCGCTTCTGTGAATGATCTTGGTGTACTGCTTCTTAAGAGCTTCGTACCTGTTTCTGTTCAGCTGAAAAGACTTTTTCTGTCCCATGATAATAACTGCTATTCCTGTCTCAGATGGCCGTTGAGCTCACGCATGAAGTGATCAAAAGGGAAGCCGACAACATTCTCGTAATCTCCCTCTATATGGTCTATGTACTTTCCGAAGCCGAGCTGTATCGCGTATCCTCCGGCCTTGCCATAAGGCTCGCCTGAACCGATATACGCCTGCAGGTCTTCATCAGACACATCGCTGACGTAGACGGCAGTCTCGTCGCAGAAGGTGATCTTCGGCGCTGTAAGCAGCCTGCCTTCACCGGAGATATCTATAATAGTTACGCCGGTCATGACTTTATGCGTGGTGCCGCGGATGGATGACAGCATTCTCCAGGCGTCGTCATCGTCCTTTGGCTTGCCCATGATGGTCCATCTGCCGGTCGTGATATCGAGAGCATAAACGATGGTATCTGCGGACACTACAAGAGCATGCTCGCGGTCGTGAGCTTTTCCGGCGAATGCTTCCTCCGCTGCAAGGCCTTTCTTCAGAGAAAGGAACATTACCGCGTCGTCCGCCGGGATGCCCTCTGGAAGGGTCTCGTCCACATCCATCGGAGCTATTACAGGATCGAAGCCGTGAGCTTCAAATATCTCTTTTCTCCTTGCCGACCCTGATGCGAGGATGATATCAGTATTTTTTGATAAGCATGATATTGTTGTCTCTTCTGAGTACATAATATGCGACCTTGACTCTCCTGCCGTTTCTTCTGATTCTCTTGTATTTCTTTTTATAATATGACCTGTAGGTCGAAGCATACAGCTTCTTTCCCACAAAGTAGATGCTTTCTATTTCGTAGCCGTAGCCGAGGCTTATCTTCTTGACGTAGTTCCCGGCGGTATCGAACACATATACGATATTGTTAGTGTACGGCTTCTTGTCAGCGCTGAATGAACGAAGTATGAAGCCTTTTCTTACCGTCATGCCCTGACGCATGTAAGGATCAAGCTTCGGGACTTTTATAACGCGGAGCGGCTTGAATTTAGGAGACAGAGCCATGTAGTGGCGAGTCCCCTGAATGGATACGATGTATTCGTCTGCCTGCTCATCGTAGCCAATGCCGGTGATGCCTTTGATCGACTTGACAAACTTCTCGCTCGCACCGAACAGTCCCTCGGAAGGGATCTTCACATTGACGTGCTTTTTCTTCTTCAGCGTTTTCGCGCTTAGCACAGTCAGCCTCATCGGGTGCTTTCCGTAATGCACGCAGATGATGATGTCCCTTTTGCTGTCATATGTGAGGTCGTTCCCGTGGTCAAGCGAATATATGGCCGACACTCTGATTACCTTGTGTGTCTTAAGCGACACTTTGATCACGCGGCATTTCTGGGTCCTTCTGTTGTACAGGACGTGGTAGCTGTATTTTTTGCTGGCACACGCTCCCTGAAACGTATCGTAGTGGTACATCCGCTGATGAGCCAGATGCCTGTATTCATATCGCTTGTTCTTTTTGTTCCTCAGCCATTTTATCCCTGACTTGCTGTCTCCCGTTTCACCGAACCAGTCGTATATCGGCGCCATAGGGTCGTCAGGGAGTTCTTCCTGAAGTGACAGCTTTCCTGTTACCGGATCTATATTCTCAAGCGCGGGGATGTCGGGGTCGCTGTCAAATTCCGCAGCGTCCGGCGATTCGATATCACCGGCTCCGGCGGCGTAAACAAAAGAAAGCGGAGTACAGAAAAACAATACTGCCGCTGTGATCGTCGCGATAAGCGATTTTAAGAAAACAGTCTTCACCAAACCCAATCTCCTTTTTTAAACACCGTAATTGTAACACCTGAGAGAGGCGTTTGCAAATAGCCTAAAACCCTTGAAAAACTTGACATTGGGGCTATATTTAGGTAATATTTTAAATGGAGTATACTGTACTTAGTGGTATACGCAAAGCAAGCATTATTTACTGAAAAATTCTGAAATTTACGAGGCCTGATATGAAGAAATCTATCATTGCTGTTATGGCTGCATTCGTTATTGCTTTTGCATCGGCTGCAGTAGCTTATGCGGATGTTGACCCGACGACCGGAACAGATAACAGAGTACTGACCGTCTATTCTATAGAAGAACTGAGAACCACGATAGCAGGTATGGAAGAAGCGACAGATTACACTGTACGCCTTGCATATAACGAGCAGGGCTTTGATCTTGATGATACGCTTGACATAAATGAGGCGATCACCGTTGACTTTGACGGAAACACGATCAGAAACACAAGTGGAAGTGACTACGCTGTGCAGCTCAACAGAAACGGGGCGTCGGTCACCAACGGAACGCTGAGCAAAGGCGGCATCAGGGTATCAGGTGACGACAGCAAAGGCACCATAACCAGGATGAAGATAAACAACGCGCCGGGGTTTGCCATCGACGCTGAAAGCGCCGGCATCGGCACGATCGACGGAAATACGATCAAGGCAAGCGGCGACCACGCGATATATCTCTGGAACTACGCAAAGGCGGGAGATATAACCAATAACACGATCACGAGCTGCAAAGGCCACGGCATCACGATCTACCGCGGATCACACGCAGGGAACATAAAGAAAAATACCATCAAGAACGTGAGCGGCACACACTACTATGGCGAGTACGCCATTACGATCAACTCCAACAACTGCGGCGAGACATACGCGAAATCGATAACTCACAATACCATTGAGAACGTGAAGAACGCAGGCATCGTAGTCTTCTCCATGAAGAAGGGCTCCAACTCGTCGAGCAGTAAATACGACGGATACGTAAAAGGCGACATCGCATACAACACAGTAAAATATGCCGGCAAAGCTGCGAAGAACGTGAACTTCGGGAAATCGACCAAGGTCGAGAACCAGGGAGCGATCTACATTGATTCATACGCCGTAGTAAGGGGAGACATCCACCACAACAAGATCTCTAATTCATACATGGACGGCATCAACGTCATCGTAGGAGCCAAGGTAAAGAACATATACAATAATACGATAAACAAGACCGGCTACGGCGGGATCTCAGTCAAGACGAGCTCGATAGTCTCCGGCGATATCAGAAACAATACGATCAAGGCTGCGAGATATCAGGGAATATTCATCAATTCAAGCTCTAAGGTGAAGGGAAAGATCGCGAAGAACAAGATCATAAGCTCCAAGCAGAACGGCATCTTCGTCTGCAAGAAGGGCATGGCAAACGTAGTTGCAGGCAATACCATCACCAATGCAAAGCTGTACGGAGTCATCACGAGCGAGGGAGGAAAGATCAATACGCTGAAGGGCAACACGATCTCCACCACAGATGCGAAGAACGGCATCTCGATAATTGCCAACACCAAGACTTACATCGAGAAGATCACGGGCAACAAGATCTCCGGCAGATACAACTGCGGCATCAGGGTGAAATCTCCGACTAAGAAGATGTATGTGACATCCAACGTGCTGAAGTGCGGCAACCCAAAGGGAAAGAGATCTTCCGGAGTATCGGTTGAATTCGCGAAGAAGGGGATCTCGATAAAGAAGAACAAGATAACCGGAAACGGCACAGGAATAGGTATTTTCACAAGATCAAGCAAAGCCAGTATCTCAGGCAACAAGCTTGTCAGGACAGGCGGAAAGATCGGACGCGCGTAGACAGGAAAACGAGACATGCTTTTTTCAAGTAACATATTCATATTTGTATTTCTTCCATGCGTAATACTGGTTTATTATACTCTGCTCAGGTCGAACAGGTATGCTCAGAATGTTTTTCTGTTCTTCGCAAGCATATTCTTCTATGCGTGGGGCGAGCCGAAATTCGTTCTGGTCATGCTTCTTTCGATCACGGCGAGCTGGTTCTTCGGACTTAAAGTCGACAAGTACAGAGAGGACAAGCGTAAAGCGAAGCTTTTCATTACAGCCGACGTTGCGTTCAACCTGCTCGTTATATTCATATTCAAATATCTGATGTTCACAGCGGAGAACATCAATTTTCTTTTCGGAAGAGATGTCATCAGGGTGCCGCAGATAATGCTCCCGATCGGCATCTCCTTCTTCACATTCCAGGCCATGTCATATGTCATTGACATCTACAGAAAAGAGGGCAAGGCTCAGAAGAACATCATAAACGTAGGACTGTACATAGCGTTCTTCCCGCAGCTCATCGCCGGGCCTATAGTCAGATACCAGACCGTATCGGAGCAGATAGAGAACAGGAAGGAGACGCTTGACGATTTTTCCGAAGGCGTCACGAGATTCATCATCGGGTTTTCCAAGAAAGTGCTGATAGCCAATAACATGGCTGTGATAGCAGACCAGGCTTTCTCTACGGCGGGGAGCAATTCGTTCCTCATGGCGTGGCTCGGTGCCGTTGCATACACATTCCAGATCTACTTCGACTTCGGCGGATATTCCGACATGGCGATCGGCCTCGGGAAGATGTTCGGCTTCCACTTCCTTGAGAACTTCAATTATCCGTACATATCAAAGTCCGCGACTGAGTTCTGGAGGAGATGGCACATCTCGCTGAGCACCTGGTTCAGAGATTATCTGTACATTCCGCTTGGCGGGAACCGCGTCGATTCTGCCGCAAGGCATATTTTCAACATATTCATCGTATGGCTGATGACAGGCATCTGGCACGGAGCCAACTGGACCTTTATAGCATGGGGCCTCATGTGGTTCTGCCTGCTGATATTCGAAAAGTATTCAGGCTACGATATAAAGGATGAGAAGCATACACACGGCGTGCTTAGGCACGTGTATCTCATGTTCTTCGCGATACTCGGCTGGGTGATCTTCAGAGCTGAAAACATCGTTCAGGCGTTCGTATACATGAAGAACATGTTCTTCATAGGAAGCACAGTTATAGACGACGCTTTCCTGGAGTATTTCAGGCAGTACGCGCTGCTGTTCATCATAGCGGCCGTCGCGTCGACGCCTGTCGTGAAACTTATCGGCGAGAAGAAATGGTCGAAGAGCCAGGCTGCAGGCATTGCCTGCGCGGCGCTGCTGGCAGTGCTGTTCCTGGTATCGGTATCGTTCCTCGTCAAAGACGCATATAACCCATTCATATATTTCAATTTCTAGGAGCAGGGATGAGCAGAATAAGCAAAAGACTACTTATGATATTCTTCGTTGTCACGATATTTGTCGTTGGCGCGGGAACCTTATTGAACGCGAGACATGACATCATGGACGCGGTCAGGGACAACCCTGTCTCCAAGACGCCTGACGCTGTTGAGACCGTACTGCAGAACGACTTCAAGGGTAAGAACAGGTGGGTCAACCTGAACGGGCTTGCGCAGAAGGCGATGCTGAAGACTGTTGTCAAAGACCCGGGTAAGACTGTCTACAGACTTAAGAACGGACAGGTGATGTACGGCCTCCCTGAGCGTGACATGAAGAAGTATGCCGCAAAGCTTGAAGAATTCAACTCGTGGCTCAGCGGAGAGGGAGTAGGATTCCTCTATGTCCAGATACCTTTCAAGATAAAGGATGACAGCTACATGCCTCCGGGGACGCACGCAAACGGCAACGAGAATGCCGATCAGCTCGTAAAGCTGCTGGATGAAAAGAAAGTCAACTATCTGGACCTCAGAGACGAGATAGAGAAAGACGGCCTCGACTGGACGAGCCTGTTCTTCTATACCGACCACCACTGGCGTCCTGCCGCAGGGCTCTGGGCTTCAGGCAAGATAATGAAGCGTGTCAGTGACGATTTCGGATTTGACGTAGACATGAGCCACTACGATAAAGAAAATTACGAGTCGAAGTGGTATAGAAACTACATGCTTGGCGCCGTAGGCCGCAGGACAGGCTACTGGTACAGCGGCCTGGACGACTTTGAGCTCCTTACTCCGAAGTATAAGACAGATTATGACTTCTGGGGAAAGAGCAAAGACGGCATCAAGAAGGCCAAAGGCGACTATACTGAAACTATGATAATGAAGGAGAATCTCGACAGCCGCGCCGACTTCGAGGTCAATACCTACGCTACATACATAGGGAAGAATTTCGCAAGGAATGTAATAAAGAACCGTATCTGTAAGAACGGACTCAGAGTGCTCTGGTTCAGCGAGTCATTCTCGGGAGTGCTGATCCCGTTCGTTTCAGCGGATGTCGAAGAGATAACGACGATAGACCTGAGAAGGTTCAAGGAAAAGAGCATGAAGACCTTCATCAGAGAATACAAGCCGGATGTAGTCATCGTGGCTTACAACCCGTCTGCGTTCAGTATGAAACAGTTCAATTTCCTGGGATAGGAGATACGTTAAGAGGAGGATCATGGAAAAGCAGATAAGCATAGTGATCGTGATGGACCCTGAGTCCATCGTAGCTGAGGAGTCGGTACTGTCGACTGTAAAGTCCATAGACAGCCATTATTACGGTGAGAAAGACGCCCTCGAGTAATTATGTGCTGTACCGGAAGCCGCGGCAGATAAGGCGCGCGATATCTATTCTAAAGTAGAAAAGAAGTTAAGCGGGACGGCAGACCTTAAGCTTGTTACGGAGAAGGACATAAACGAGAACGTTACAGGGGAATACGTTTTCCTTCTCAAGGAGGGAGCTGTCATAACGTCAGGCGATATCGGCCGCATGGTGCAGGAGGCAAGAGACAATAAATGTCTCATACTGGAGCCTGAGAAGAACCAGAAGGAGAAGAAGCCTGCGTCAGGCTATATCTCTATATACAACAGATATCAGCTGCTTTCAGAGGATCCATACAATGTGCTGATCAGGATGTCTTCTGATCTGGATCTTGCGCCATTCGTTCTCCTTGACGAGGATGCGAGAGAGCGCTACATGGAGCTCATAATCAAGGATGAGGGCGTCTTCTACTGCAAGGGGATCCAGATGGACTACATGGAAGCGGGATCCGGATTCGAAGTATCCGACGCCGACGTCATGATCACAAAGCTGATGGATTGTTCGCGGCGTGAGAAGGGCTCTGTCTGCAGATACATACAGAACTATGCGCTCAAGCTTCTGCTCTCCAAGATGAAAGAGCATGCTCACGTCGAGGGCCTTGTGGATTACCTACAGGATATCTCAGATGAAGCGATATGCCACAGCAAAGACCTGGATGCACATCAGGCGCTCTATCTTCTGAGCAAGAAATACGGTAAAGATGTCAGAGGTGATCTGACCGTTACGGATACAGGTCATCTGTACATATACAACGTTGATGTCGGAAACATCAACGCGGCGATACATATCAGAGTATCGATATCATCGATAAGGGACAAGAAGCTGATAATGGAAGGCATGACAGACCTTCCGTATCTGCTTTCACCTAAATACAGGTTCCTGGCAAGCAACAGCTCAGGTAAGAATATCCCGATCGAGGTAAGTCCGCTCAGAATAAACGACGAGACAGGATTTGACGGCGAGAAATATTTCGAAGGGCAGCAGTACAAGGTGGAGTTCCCGATAGAGAAACCGGACGATTTCACATTCTATCTGCAGGATGACAGCGGCTGGACGTTCACCCTGAGCCCGAGGATGGGAGCTTATTCCAGACTCAATTCCAGGATCCAGGTGTCATATTTCAGCCTTAACGGCTATCTTGTAAAATGCAATCAGGGCGTTATCCACGTTTCAGCATATACGAAGAAGCTGCACAGACAGTATGAGTGGAATTACATGAAAGCGCTCATCAAGCTGAAGAAGCCGGCCAGCGCGATCTACAGACTGCTTTACTATATCGACAGCTTTTTCCAGAAGAAGCCGGTATGGCTCGTCATGGACAGGCCTCATCTGGCAAAGGACAACGGGGAGCACATGTTCAGATATCTTCAGACCACAGAAGCGGCTAAGAAGAACGACATCTACTTCGTCCTTAAGAAGTCCAGCAGAGACTATGAGCGTCTGAAGAAAGTGGGTAAAGTGCTTACGCACGATACGATAAAGCACAGGCTGAAGTTCCTGGAGGCGCAGGTACTTATCGCGGCCGCTGCGAACAACCTTACCGTTAATGCGTTCGGAAAGAGGGGAGCGTATTACCGCGACCTGTACAATTTTGATTTTGTTTATCTCCGCCACGGAGTATCGCATAACGACCAGAGCGAGTGGCTGCACAGGCTGAAGAAGAATATGAGGATCCTTGTTGCGACATGCAAGCCAGAATATGAAGGAATACTGCAGGGAGACTACGGATACACAGAGCGTGAGGTAAAGCTCACAGGTCTTTCGAGATATGATAACCTCTACGACGACAGGAAGAAGATAATCGCCATACTTCCGACATGGAGGCAGAACCTCGAAGGCGGGCTGGAATACAGGTCGTCAAAGAGGGCATACATACCGGGATTTAAGGATACAGAATATTTCAGGTTCTATAACAGCCTGATCAACGACGAGAGACTTCTCTCGGTAATGAAGGAATATGGATACACGGGCGTGTTCTATCTTCACCCTGTGTTCGAGGCGCAGTTCCCTGATTTCCAGGGCAACGACATCATCACTGTCGGCAACGGAGTTGCTGATTATCAGCAGGTGTTCAAGGAAAGCAGCCTGATGGTGACAGACTTCTCGAGCGTGGCGTTCGACTTCGCTTATCTGAAGAAGCCTGTGATCTATTCACAGTTCGACGAGGACACGTTCTACAAGTACCACACATGGGGCAAAGGCTACTTCACCTACAGGACAGACGGATTCGGGCCGATAACGAACACCCTTGACGAAACTGTGGAAACTCTCATCGACTATATTAAGAACGGCTGCATAATGAAGCCGGAATACGTCGAGAAGGTAGAAAACTTCTTCGCATATACAGACAGGAACAACTGCAAGAGGATCTACGAGGCTGTTGTTGAAGCCGAAAAAGACAGATAACAGAAGGGGATCATGATCAAATGGAAATCAACCGTATAGAAGAATTGAAAGAATCGGTCTACTGCGGACAGTGCAAGAAGGCGGTCATAAAAGGCAGTAGTTTTACAGTTTCTGCGGAATGCCCTACGAATGGAAAGAAGTGGGTCGGCCTTGCCATCAGCTACAACTACAAGATCGAAGACGATAAGGAGATCTATCTGATCAAAGGCTGCACCGTGAAGAGCGGCAAAAAGAACACGCGCCTTTCCGCTTCAGTAGATCTTGCCGCATTCCCGTTCAGGTACACACACTGGTCAGTACTCGGCGTATATAAAGAGGACGGCGATTACTATGGCGTCAGGATCGTGTATAAGCTCGTCAAGCCGTCGACGAAGGATTTCCTCTTCGGCCAGGACAGCTACAGCAAAGGCAGCGACATAGTATTCTGCAACAGGGTAAGAGGAAATTATCTCGGACTTACATACAGACGGCGCGGAAGATACGACGGCAGGCTTACAAGGCTGAAGGAATACATAGCGCTTTCAAAGTTCAACAGGCATAAAGATGAATACAAGAAGAGAAAGATATATCTGATCTATGAGAAACTGTGTCAGAAGGCACAGGACAACGGGTATCATCTCTTCAAATACTGCATGGACAACAACATGGAGGAATATCTGGACGCTGAGATCTATTATGTCATCGAGAAAGACTCGGTAGACATGAAGAAGCTGGCGCCGTACGCTGACCACGTACTTGAATTCATGAGTCTGAAGTTCATGCTGGCCATCCTCGGATCGAGTCTTCTGATCAGCCCTGACTCCAGGAACCACGCGTATATATGGCAGAACAATACGAGCCTGATAGCTCCTAAGCTCGCCAAGAAGAATCATGTTTTCCTGGGGCACGGCGTCCTTGCGCTGAAGAGGCTGAACGACAGCTTTACGGCCAGAGCGATGAAATCTGTCCTCTGTACTGTCACGTCAGACAGCGAGGCCGCGGTAGTAAGAGACGAGCTCGGATTCGAGCCTGACAGAATAGTTAATACAGGCTATGCCAGATTCGACGTTCTCCACGATACATCCGGAGATTCAAAAAGAATACTCATGATGCCGACTCACAGGAGCTGGCTGTTCGGAGTTGAGCGTGACGTCTTTACGGCGAGCGATTACTATAAGCGCTATATGAGCATCCTTAACTCGGACAGACTCATTAAAATGCTGGAGAACAGGGACGCATATCTTGACTTCTATGTACATCCGTCCATCAAAGAGCATACTGATGCCTTCAGCTCTGTCAGCGACAGGATAAGAGTTGTGCCGTACGGCGAGACTTCTCTTGATGATCTCATGATGCAGAGCAAGATGCTCATAACAGACTACTCAAGTATCTGCTGGGATATGTACTACATGGACAAGCCGATACTGTTCTATCAGTATGACGTTGATAAATACCTTGATACATGGGGGAGCTACGTCGATCTGGAGAAGGATCTTCCGGGAGAGAAGACTGATGATACAGAGAAGCTGATAGAAATGATCGGCGGATATATAGACGCAGGCTTCGCCATGAAGCCTGAATATGAAGAGGGAAGAAAGGACAGATTCGCATATCTGGACGACCAGAACTGCTTCAGGATCTGCGAGGTCCTGAGAAAGCGTAATTATGGCTTCTAAACTGAAGAAAGTCTTTACAGTAAGTCATCATCTCAGGTATATCTACGGCTTCCATCTGAAGCACAGCAGGATACGTGACGATCTTATTCTTGTGGAATCATTCCATGGCAAGACCATAGGTGATTCCGGTCTTGTGCTGGCAAAGGAGATAAGGCGCCTCTATGGAAACAGTTATCACATCTGTTTTGCCACAGTCTCACTTAAAGAACATCAGAAAACGATAAAGGACCTCGGACTGGACGCAGAGCTTGTTGATATAAGCACGGCCAGATATGTCCAGGTCCTTGCGACGGCGAAATACATCATTTCCAATGCGTCTCTCCCTGCGTATTTCATTAGGAGGCCGGGTCAGGAATACCTTCAGACATGGCACGGCACTCCTCTTAAAACGCTTGGGAAGAGCATGCGCTACGGCATAGAGTCGATGTACAACGTCCAGCACAATTTCCTTCAGGCGTCGTATATTCTCCAGCCGAACGAGTACACCAGGGAAGTCATCATGCGCGACTACTTCCTTGACGATCTTTATACGGGCAAAGTCATCATGGCCGGCTACCCGAGGAATCAGGTGCTCTTCGACAAGGACGAAGCCGACCGGCTGAAAAAGGAATGGGGGCTTTCCGGCAAGACCGTGTATGCGTATATGCCTACATGGAGAGGCACAAGCAATCACACCATAGAAACAGACGAATATTACGCAGAGCTAGGCGGTCTCTTTGACAGGCTCGACAGCAGCATGTCGGACGATCAGGTCATGTTCGTGAATTTCCATCCGATCATCCGCGGCTCATTCTCTTTCAGCGGATACAGGCACATAAGGCCGTTCCCGGAAGAGATGGATACCTACAGATTCCTTAGCCTTTCGGACGCGCTGATAACGGATTACTCTAGCGTTATGTTCGATTACTCGATAACAGGTAAGCCTGTAGTGCTCTTCATGTACGACTATGAGAAGTACATGAGAGACAGAGATATGTACTTCGACGTCGACGAGCTCCCGTTCAGAAAGGTGTTTGATACAGACAGCCTGGCCGACTGTATAGAGGACGACCTTTGCCTGGAGGACACATATGACGATCCGCTGTACAGTGAGAAGTTCCTGGGATATGAATCCATCGATAATCCGGAGAAGATAATAAAGCTGCTCATAGAGAACGAGACGGGCAGCATTAAGCTCATCGTCTACAGCTCAAACAAAGACAGGAAATGGACTTTGTTCACTCCGGCGAGACTGGACCGCGAGGCGGACTTTGATGAGCTTGACAGCCTTTACAGGGAGAACAAAGACCTTCTGGTGAGACTGTACAAGCGGTGGTTCGCGGACGGGAAGCTGAACGAGCTCCTGCACAGCAGATACGACGGACTCACATATATTGTTACGGTGAATAAGCCTCCTCTTACATATGCGGATCAGCTCGGCAAAAGACTGGGCAGCAGGGCCGCGGCGGAGGAGATACATAAGAACGACATCTTGAGATGCCTGCCGGGCATAACAGTTGAGAAAGAGATACATTCGGCAGGTGTCGCGGCAAAGCTTATGGCGCTGTCATTAGGCGGAGGAAAGATCAGGCTGAAGGCAGCCGTGCCGGGATTCACCGCGGACCAAATAAAATACGCTGCGCTTAAATATGTTTCAAAGGTCGAGGATACAGTTATCCCGATGGAAACAAGGGTGACCAGTACTGCGGAAGGCGCCGCAGTTGAAGCTGAGCTTCCGGTCACAGAGAATGCCGGGCTCAAGCCGGTATACTGGAACGTATGCATAGCTGCGGAATCCGCGCAGGGTGAGTCGTTCATCAGGATAAGAAAAGCGCCTGACAGGATCAGGCGTAAGATAAAATATACAGACGTTTCGGCTGAATGTGCCGGCGGCTATATCATTTTCCCGTTCTTCTCCAAGTGGGGGACGCTGAAGTTCTGCTACAGAGAGAAGTCAGAATACGACGGCGGGGAGACAGCCGCAAAAGAAGCTGCGGCGCTTGCGGAGTACAGGATCCACGGGAACGCTCTTAAAAAGCAGGGCAATATCCTTATCTACGAGAAGTTCTGCCACACGGCGCAGGACAACGGATACTATTTCTTCCTGTACTGCATGAATAACCTGCCTGAAGAGGAAAAGAAGAGGATATTCTACGTCATCGACAAACGCGCTGATGATTACAGCAAGGTGAAGGAGTACGACAGCCATGTAATAGATTTCATGAGCCTTAAGCACATGCTTTACGGCATGACTGCAAAAGTCCTTGTTTCCACTGATTCAGTAACACATTTCTACGCCTGGAAATGCAAGCCGAATCCGGTGTACGACACCATGAGAAAAGTGCCTGAGCTGTTCCTGCAGCACGGCGTGACTGCTATGAAGAGAGTAGCCAATCTTTTCGGCAGGAACTCATCCAACCCGATGACGTACTTTGTCGCGACGTCGCAGAAAGAGCAGGACCTCATCGTCAGGGAATTCGGATACGACAGAGAAAACGTTCCTGTTACCGGCTTTACGAGATGGGATGTGCTGAAGGATAAGCGGGATAAAGACGACAGATTCATACTCATCATGCCGACATGGCGCTCATGGCTGGAGGATGTGTCAGACGAGGACTTCAGAAAGAGCGAGTATTACGAAAGATATATGGACCTCATCACATCAGAAAGCTTCAGCAGAGTGCTGGAGAAATATGACCTGAGGGCAGTTCTGTATATCCATCCGATACTGGCAGGATACATCAGCAGCTTCGGATCGTCAGAGAACAGCCGCTTAACATGCGTGCCTTTCGGTCAGAAGCCTCTCAACGAGCTGATAATGGGAGCCGAGATGCTCATAACAGATTATTCAAGCGTGTGCTGGGACATGCTGTATATAGACAAGCCGGTCATCTTCTATCAGTTTGACAGAGAAAGATATCTGGCGGTACATGGATCGTACATAGACCTTGAGAATGATCTTCCGGGGGATAATGTGGAGACAGCTGAAGATGTGATAGATTCACTCGGATACTATGCGGAGAACGGTTTCAGGATCAGAGATGACCATGCTGAGACTGCGGCGTCGTTCTTCATGTACAGGGACGACAGGAACTGCGAAAGGACGTATAAGTTCCTGAAGGAAAAGCTGGACGGAAAGAAATAGGATAACTACTCCGCCAGCTTGAAGAATTCATCCACTGTGTGCTTCTTGTCAGCGAGCTGATTGTACTGTATCTGCGCGTACTCGTTCAGGATATCATCGTAAGGAGTTTCCGCGTCAGGCCTGTACAGTTTTCCATCGTTGTCCATCGTGGCGATGTTGCTCGTGACCGGTAGCTCCTTATACAGATCGAATAGATATTTCTGGAAGCCTGTCATAGGGCTTCCTGTTTTTTTGAGGAGGTACGCGCCAAGGTAGTTCGCGCTGATCTCGACTCCGCTTTCTTCTTCTATGTCATAATTCGCCCAGATAAAGAACGGCACACGGTATTTTCTCTCGTGATACAGCAGCTTGGACATCTTTCCGTGCCTCTTTGCAAGGACTTTATAGAAGGAGTCAGGCAGGCGCGGCTGATGGTCGCCGAAGAGCACGATAACAGTAGGCTCGTCTACATTGCTGAAGTAAGTGACGAGCTTCTCTATCTGCTGGTCGGAGATCTTGACAAGGTCGAGATAATTCGACACCTCTTCATCCACGAGCTTCTTGTCGAGTACGTTTATCTGATGCGGCCTGATCTCGCCCGTATCGTCAGTATATCCGCCGTGGTTCTGTATCGTTACGTTGAACATGTACCACGGCTTTTTCTTTTCAGTGCTTCTGTATTTCTCATATTCGGCGATGACTCGCTCATAGTCCGCCTCATCGGATATGAATTTCCTTATCCGCTTCACGCCTTTCATGTCTTTCTGGGAAACAAAATCATTGAAGCCGAGCAGAGGATAGGCGTTCACGCGGTTATACGAGCTCAGTCTTCCCGGATGCAGCGCCGTTATGCCGCCGTACCCACGCTGTTTGTATGTCCAGGCGATGGACGCGACAGGATCTTTACGGATTATGCTCGTATATGGTATGGAGTTCAGAGGGAGGAACCTCTGACTGTTTCCGGTCAGGAATTCGAATTCCGATACTGCAGTATGCGCTCCGTATATCGATGAGTGCATCGTCCCGGAGATAGTGTTTTCTTTAAGGCTGTTTGTGAACGGGGTTATCTCCTCGTCTGTCTTTATCTCTCCGAGACGCTCAAGGTCTGCGAACGATTCCACCATCACGGATATGACGTTTGGAGTCTTCTCTGTGGTTTCAGTGACCTTGTCTGGGCTATCAGAAGGATATTTCTCTGCAAGAGCTCTGACGTTCGCAGCCGAATATCCATCAGGCTTTGCTATCCTGGACTGGATGAATGTGATCAGGAATGATATGTGATATCCGTTCTCGACATATGACTTCCTCGGTTCCCAGCCTGATACCTTCAGGTTGTGCTCTTTTAGAGTGTCTCCGTTGAATATTGTGTTGTAGCTGAACGCAGTCACAATGGCTGCGATGGCTATGACGGCTATGCGCTGCGAAGCTTTCATCTTCCATGACTCTGCAAGCGCCAGCGCGGCTGCGGCCCATATGACCGAAAGCACCACTGCCGAAACGGATGTCCTGTCCAGTACGAAAGAATAGTTCCCAGCGACCTGAAGAGCCGTCCCTACTTCAAGCACATCGTTTGCCAGAAGTGGATCGCCTCTGAACATGATAAGGAAATAGTTCACGAGAATGAACGCCAGGTTGAAAAGAGTAACTATCAGTATGGTCAGGCGCATACGGCCTGTTACGGCGTATACGAGCAGGCACATAATCGCGATGATCGCCAGGTTGAGCATGCCTGCGAATGATCCCGCTTCGGTCAGTGCCTGAACAAAGCCGCGGCCATTCACTCTGTTGGATATCACGAACAGCGTCACGGGTGTCGCCAAAAACATTGCCGTAAGCAGCCACATCTGGGGATGAGGATGCTGATCCTCTTCGTAAGGATCGCCGCTGTCTTTCCATCTGAATCCCATAAGGAGGACGAACAGCGCGGCTGCCGCAAGCATGACCGAATAGATCACTGCGTATCTCATCGTTATGCCTGTATACGGGATGCCGAAGACTGTTCCGTCGGCGCCTGATCCTGCAGACGTCATAAGTACTGCGGCAGCAAAAACAAGGAGGGCAGACAACGCTGCTCTCGGTATCCTGAGACTGTATTCTATTTTTCCTCCGGCCTGCTCTTTCATCATGTATTGCATTATATGCCATAATTGCGGCGTTGTCCAATGAGTTGATTTTCGGGGATATTTCGGATATAATACACTATGTATGAATATATTCATCTGCAGAGATGGAGGGACATTTTTTGAACACAGTTAAGGAAATACTTTACGACCATATCCACTACCGCAAGCAGATATTCCAGCTCGCCAAATCGGATCTGATCAAGACATATACAGGCGCCGCGTTCGGATGGGCGTGGGCTATAATCAAGCCGACTGTAACGATATTCGTATTCTGGTTCGCGTTCACCATAGGTCTGAGACACGGCGAGCCTCAGAACGGCTACCCGTTCTTCCTGTGGCTGATCGCGGGATTCGTGCCATGGTTCTTCATGCGCGACTCCATCACTTCAGGCGCGGGCTCGATAAGAAAATATAAATATCTCGTCCAGAGGATCAAATATCCGGTGGACACTATCCCGACTTTCGTCGTTTTATCACAGCTGTTCAGCAATCTTGCGCTGACGCTGATAATGATAGTCATATATCTGGTATTCGGGTACAAACCGACCATCTACTATCTTCAGATACCGCTGTTCTATCTGATGGCACTGTTCTTCTTCACATGCTGGGGACTGTTCTCAGCAATGCTGTCATCGATGAGCAAAGACTTTTTCAATCTGGTAAAGTCTGCGGTACCACCGCTATTCTGGCTCTCAGGCATACTGTATTCGCCTGAGAGGATAAAGAATCATCACACGATCAGAGCAATACTGATGTTCAATCCGGTAACGATCATCGTCAACGGATTCAGGAACTCATTCGTATATCATAAGTGGTTCTGGGAGACGCCTCTTCTGATCCGCAATTACTGTATAGTGACAGTCATCATGATAATTCTTGCGATCTGGGCGTACAGAAAGCTGAAGAAGGAGATCCCTGACGTACTTTAGGAGCAGAAATGGAAAACGATATAGCTATTCAATTCAAGAATGTATCAAAGACATACAGGCTTTACAAGACTGATAAGCAGAGATTCCGTGCGATATTCAACAAGAATGTCGACTGCAAGATAGTCAACGCTGTCGACAACGTGTCGCTTGACATAAAGAAGGGCGAGGCGGTCGCCCTGTTCGGAAGGAACGGAGCAGGCAAGTCCACTCTTCTGAAGATGATAACCCAGGTCACATATCCGACGACAGGCGAGATCAATGTCAACGGACGTGTCAGTGCTCTGCTTGAGCTTACTGCGGGCTTTGATTCAGAGTTCACGGGCTATGAGAACATCGAGTTCAGAGGACACCTTCTCGGACTGTCGGACGAAGAGATAAAAGAACTTGTTCCGAAGGTCGAGGAATTCGCAGAACTTGGCGACTACATGGATCAGCCTGTAAGGACATATTCCAGCGGAATGAAAGCGAGGCTGGGATTCGGGATCAACGTCAACATAGATCCTGAGATCCTGATCGTAGACGAGGCACTTTCGGTCGGCGACGTATCTTTCAAGAGAAAATGCCTGGAGAGAGTACGTGAGATGATAGACCAGGAAGGCATAACGTTCCTGTTCGTCACACACTCCACCTCAGTCGCATCCGAGTTCTGCAAGCGCGGGATCGTCATGAAAAAGGGAAAGATGAAGTTCGACGGCGATATAGAGGACGCTGTGAAATACTACAGCGACATGATCGAAAAAGAAGACGCTTTAAGAAAGAAAAAGAAGAAGCAGAAGGCGGTGTTCAAATAGAAGGGTGACTATATGCGAAGCAAAAAGTACAGGGACAAAGTAAATAAGGCGCAGGAGTACACCGGAAAGAATCCAGTGAAGAAGCTGAGCTTCTGGTTCGACAGTATCAAGACCTGGCAGAGGATAGCTATCATCGTTATATTCCTCATCATTCTGTTTGGTGTATCATGTTATGCTGCCTTTCAGCAATATGTCGGGACTGTTACTACGAAGATCAGGGATACCGAGGTGATCAAGGAGAACGAGCTGTCGTGTGTCGATGTTGAGGGATACGTCAATATCGTACTTCTTGGAGTAGACTCGCGCGATATGTCCAAGGAAGCGCTTAAGGCCGCGAACACAGACGCCATCATCGTGGTCAGCATGAATGAGAGATCCAAGGACGTGAGCGTCATATCCGTATTCAGAGACACTTATCTGAAGATGGGCGAGACCTCGACATATGAGAAGATCAACGCGGCATATTACTTCGGCGGTGCTCAGATGGCCATGAAGAGCCTCAACCAGGCGATGGACATCAACATAAAGAAGTATGTCCTGTTCAACTTCAAGATGGTGGCAGATCTTGTAGATGCGGTAGGCGGTATCGAAGTCAATGTCAAGGAACGTGAGATAGAAGAGCTCAAGCACTATACCGGCGAGACTGCGAGATATCTCGGCATCGAAAAACAGAAGAGGGTCAAGAAGGCCGGAAAGCAGAAGCTCGACGGCGTACAGGCTGTAGCATACGGACGTATCCGTAAGGGAGTCGGCGACGACTTCAGGCGTACCAGCCGTATGAGAACGGTCATCAAGAAAGTGACTGAAAAGCTGAAGAAGAAGAATCTGTTCCAGCTGAAGAGGATCATGGAGCTCTGTCTTGACGACTGCAAGACCAACCTTTCAGAACACGACATGATCGGATTTGCCCAGAGAATGTCCAAGGTCAACTTCAACAAGAGCGTGGGATATCCGTATACCGTTAAGACAGGCATGCTGAACGGAAGATCCTATGTATTCCCGGGCAACCTTGAAGAGAGCGCCAGAAAGCTCCATAAAGAAGTATTTGAAGACGAGAATTATGAGCCGTCTGAAACACTTCTTTCGATATCGAACTACATTATCTCACAGGCCGGCTCAGGCGGAACGGATTCCAGCCAGCTCGGCAAATATGAGGAAGAGATAGAAGCGGAAAAGAAGAAGAAAGAAGAGGAGGAGAAGAAGAAGGCCAAAGAAGCTGCCATGTCCGATGAGGAGAAGGCAGGCCTTGAGGCGGTGAAAGCTGCCGCTGACGCTGCGGCTTCGCTGAAGAAGATCAAGCTTGCGCAGCCTTCCGAATCAGAAAAATAAATGAAGGGTATTATTCTTGCCGGCGGAAGCGGGACCAGACTCTATCCTCTTACGAGCGTAACGAGCAAGCAGCTTCTTCCGGTGTACGACAAGCCGATGATATATTATCCTCTGTCCACGCTGATGCTGGCGGGGGTAAGGGATATCCTGATAATCTCGACTCCGGAGGATACAGATAAATTCCGGGCGCTGCTCGGCGACGGATCACAGTTCGGGATCAGTCTTTCATACGCCGTACAGCCTTCGCCTGACGGCCTAGCGCAGGCGTTCATCATAGGCGAGGAATTCCTGGACGGCGACAGCTGCGCCATGATCCTCGGCGATAATATCTTCTACGGACACGGACTTGTCGCGAGACTGAAGAAAGCAGTGTCGCTGGTCGAGGAACAGGGCAAAGCCACAGTTTTCGGCTACCTTGTAGATGATCCTGAAAGATTCGGCGTAGTAGAATTCGATGAGAACATGAACGCCGTGTCGATCGAGGAAAAGCCGGAGCATCCGAAGTCGAACTTCGCCGTTACCGGTCTTTACTTCTACGACGGAAGAGTGTCCGAAATGGCCAGAAAAGTCAAGCCGAGCGCCAGAGGAGAGCTGGAGATAACAGACCTCAACAAGCTCTATCTTGAAGAAGGCAGGCTGTCTGTGCAGAATCTTGGACGTGGATTCGCATGGATGGATACCGGTACCATGGATTCTCTCCTCGAGGCTTCCGACTTCGTGAGGATGGTCGAGAGGAATCAGGGCATAGTCATATCAGCGCCTGAAGAGATAGCTTTCAATGAAGGCTGGATCGACAGCGAAGACATGAAGGCCGCGATAAGCAGATACGGTAATTCACTTTACGGCAAGCATCTGAAGAGGGTGCTTTCCGGCGCGAAATTCTGGTAGAGGTGGACATGAACATACTTGTGACCGGAGCTGCAGGCTTCATAGGAAGCAATTTCACATATTATATGCTGGACAGGCATCCCGAGGACAGGATCGTCGCTCTGGATGCTTTAACATACGCGGGAAACCTGGAGACGCTGGAAGGGGCTCTTGATAACGCGAACTTCAGATTCGTGAAGGGAGACATAGCAGACAGGGAAGCCGTATATAAGCTTTTTGATGAAGAAAACTTCGACATCGTGGTAAACTTCGCCGCGGAGACACATGTGGACAGGTCGATAGAAGATCCGGCACTGTTCCTGAAGACGAATGTCCTCGGAACACAGGTGCTTCTTGACGCTGCGAGAGACCACAGTGTGAAGAGATTCCACCAGATCGGCACTGACGAAGTTTACGGAGATCTTCCGCTCGACAGGCCGGACCTCTTCTTCAGGGAAGACATGCCGCTTAAGGCCAGCAGCCCATATTCAGCGAGCAAAGCGTCCGCAGACCTGATCACGCTCGCATATCACAGGACGTACGGGCTTCCTGTCACAGTGTCAAGATGCTCCAACAATTACGGGCCTTACCAGTTCCCTGAGAAGCTGATACCTCTTGTCATCTACCGTGCGGAGAACGACGAGACCATACCGGTTTACGGGACCGGCGAGAACGTCCGCGACTGGCTCTATGTGATGGATCACTGCCATGCGGTGGATATGATCATGAGAGACGGCCGCGACGGCGAGATATACAATATCGGAGGCCACAACGAGCGTGATAATCTCACAGTGGTCAAAACCATTCTTAAGCATCTCGGAAAGCCTGAGAGTCTCATCACTTTCGTGACGGACAGAAAGGGCCACGACAAGAGATATGCGATAGACCCCGAGAAGGTCAGCAGAGAGCTGGGCTGGGAGCCTGAGACAGATTTTGACGACGGCATAGCGCAGACCATAGACTGGTATATAGAACACAGAGACTGGTGGGAACACATAGTTTCAGGCGATTACCAGAACTACTATCAGAAGATGTATGAGGGAAGATAAGCTTGAGTCCGTATTTCACAGTTGAGAAAATGGAATGGCATAACATGTTCCTTCTGATGACAGTGTCGTCAGATGCTGAAGGGGCGTGTTTTGAGGCTGCGCCGAGATCTGGGCAGGGCGCCGTATATCCGGTGCCGGCTTCTGATGTGGCGGAGTCTGACGGCTCATATGTCATAAAGATGAACATTTCCGACGCCGCAAAGAGGGCGTTCCTCGGAAACGGCGAGTGGGTACTGCGAAGCACTTCGGGAACGGAGATAAGAGCTTCATACGAGACCGCATATGCGTTCCGCGATCTGTCAAGAGTGTTCAGATACGCGAACGGCAAGGCGTACGTGCTGACGCCTGAAGTTGACGCGGAAGCAGAAGACAGAGAAGACGGGACCGCAGGGTTCTTCTTCTCCAGCACATTCATGAAAGAAGACAGCAGCTGGCAGGATAAATCCTCCGGCCTGAGAAATATAATATACAAGGTCCTTAGAGGCCTTTCCAGACACGAGCATGCTCCCGGAAAGGGGCATGTCCTTTTCATGACAGAGACTAAAGACCACCTTGCGGGAAACCTGAAAGCTGTCCACGACAGGATGGCTGAAAGGGGCATGGATAAGGAATATGTTATTTCGGTATATGCAAGGAACGACGTGAACGACGGGCTGGGCGTGAAGGGGCTTCTGAGGCTCCGCAAACTGATAGCTGACCAGGACTATATTTTCGTCGATGACTACGCACCTGTTTTCACATTCCTTGACCCGCCCGAGGGCGCCAGGCTGATACAGCTGTGGCACGCCGCAGTGGGGTTTAAATCTGTAGGGTACAGCAGGTTCGGACGTACAGGATCACCACATCCTGCATGGTCATGCCACAGAAAATATACAGACGTTATCGTACCGCATGAGGATCTGATCGACGTCTACCGTGAAGTATTCGGGGTAGAGAAAGCGGCGTTCAGAGTATGCGGCTCCCCGAGGCTTGACGGCTTCGGCAGTCCTGACATGATACGAGACGCGTGCCGCAGGCTCAGGACAGAATACCCTGTACTGGAAGGGAAGCGCCTGATACTGTTCGCCCCTACATTCAGAGGACCGGGTGAGAAAGACGCGTATTACGATGAAAGCAAGCTTGATCTTGCGAGGCTGTATGAATGCTGCGGCAGCGACACATTGCTCGGCATCAGGATGCATCCTTTCGTTAAGAAGAAGTTCAGCATACCTGAGGAATATTCTGACAGGATCCTGGACCTCAGCGGACCTTCGGATATAAATGACCTTTACTATGCGGCCGACGTGCTGATAACAGATTATTCGTCAGACTACTTCGAGTTCGCTCTTCTCAGAAAGCCGGTGCTGTTCTATACGTACGACAGGGATATGTACCAGCTGGAGCGCGGCGTACATCAGGATATCAAAGAGAACTCGCCGGGCAGAGTGTGCGATACGATGGACGAGCTTGTCGAAGCACTGGAGAAGAAGGATTTTGATACAGAGAAAACAGAGAGGTTCGCGGACAGGTACAGAAGCGTGCTTGGAAGATCAGCGGCCGATGAAGTGATAGACCAGATCATCTGTGGAAAGAAGGCGGTAGATTGAGTAAGAACATAGCAGTGATATTCGCCGGAGGATCCGGGATACGTATGGGAAGCGGCATGCCGAAGCAGTTCCTGAAGATAAACGGGCAGCCGATAATCGTGTATACGCTTGAGATATTCGAGGACAGCCCGGATATCGACGAGATATATATCGCGTGTAAAGAGGACTACATAGCCAAGCTGGAGAAATACATAACAAGATACCAGCTGAGCAAAGTGAAGAAGATAGTTCCTGGCGGCGAGACGGCTCTCGATTCCATATATAACGGACTGAAAGCGGCATCGGAAGAGAATGAGGGCGGATCCGTAGTGCTCATACACGACGGAGTAAGGCCTTTTATCCCGCAGGAGCTGATAACGAAGAACATCGAGTGCGTGAAGGAACACGGAAGCGCGATCACCTGCACCCCGATGTATGAGACGCCTGTCAAGAGCAACGGCGGCGAGATGATAGAGGAAGTAGTGCCGAGGGACGTGATGTTCACGGCACAGGCGCCTCAGAGCTTCCGGCTCGGCGATATAATGGACGCGTATGAAACAGTACACGGCGAGAGCGGATTCGAAGGGCTCGTGGATTCCTGCTCGATCTACAAGAAGGCAGGCCACGATGTTGCGCTCGTGAGAGGCAACAGAGGCAATATTAAAGTCACTACGCCTGAGGACCTGTATCTGTTCAGAGGACTTCTGAACTACAGAGAGACACAGCAGACGATGGGCTTTGCCGACGGCGAGATGGACAGATTTATCTAGTGAGGTGTAAATATGAAAAGAGTCATTACTTACGGAACTTATGACCTTCTGCATTACGGACATGTAAATCTTCTCAGAAGGGCCAAGGAATACGGCGATTATCTGATCGTCGCTCTGTCGACGGATGAGTTCAACTGGGAGAGCAAGCAGAAGAAATGCTATTTCAGCTATGACATCCGTAAGCAGCTTGTAGAGTCGATCAGATACGTGGACCTCGTTATCCCTGAGGAGAACTGGGAGCAGAAGATAAACGACATCAAAGAGTATCACGTGGACACTTTCGTTATGGGAGACGACTGGAAGGGCAAGTTCGACTTCCTGAAAGATTACTGCGAAGTCGTATATCTGCCGAGGACTCCTGAGATCTCGACCACGCAGATCAAGAAAGATCTCGGTAAATAGAGATGAGCGCCAGGGCAATACTCGGAAACATAAAAAAATACGGGATCCTGGAAACATGGCGTATGCACCGCAGAAGAGACGCTGAGCGCAGGCTGGTAGTCAGACGTGAGAAGGACTTCATAGAGAGTGAGAAAGACGAGCTCGATCCTGAAGATCCTGATTACAGAGAGTTCATGAAAAGACTCGCGGATCCGAAGGATTTCAAGCGTTATCTGCGAGAGCTTCATGACAGAGTCGTGAAGGAAGAGCTCCCCGCGATATATGAGGAATATTCCAGGCAGCCTGTTGAGGATAAGATCATCGTTATGGAGAGGGGTAACAGCCCCTCTCCTTCAAGTGCGCATCTTGCCGAAGTCCTGGAGTCACAGGGCAGGTACAGGATCGTATACATGAGCCTCGGGATCAGAGAAGTCTCGATGCTTAAATACTATGAGAACGTCCGCGGATTCATCAGAGAGATGGCGACTGCCAGGGCAGTCCTCATTTCGACTGCAAACGATTTTCTGAGCTTCATCGACGTACGTCCTGAAACGAAGATAATCCAGCTCTGGCATGGTGTCGGCATGTTCAAGAAGGTCGGATACAGCACGCTTTCAAGCAAGGGATTCGGCCTGAACAAGGAATACAGGGACGTATTCGACCAGTATAAAAACTACACATATGTCACGATAGCGTCGGAGGAACAGGCATGGATGTTCGAGGACGCCATGCATATAAGCAGGGACTCCGGAGTGCTTGCGCCGGTAGGCATCTCACGGACAGACCTGTTTTTTGATGAAGCGTACAAAGCTGAAGCGAGAAGGCAGATGGAGGAGCTCTGTCCGGCCGTGAAGGGGAGGAAGATCATACTTTACGCCCCTACTTTCCGCGGCACGGTCAACGCTCCGACAGCACCGGATAAGCTGGATATAGATGCGTTCGGCGAAGCGTTTTCTGATGAGTATGTTCTCTTCATAAAGCATCACTCCGTATGCGAGAACGTCAGGAAAGAGATCCCGGAGAAGTGGCGCGACACTTTCTGCTTTGATATGAATTCGAGGATAGAGCTGAGCATAGAAAAGCTTCTTCTCCTTGCTGACATCTGCATCACCGACTATTCGTCGATAGCGTTCGAATATTCGATACTTGAGAGGCCGATGCTGTTTTTTGCGTACGACCTGGACGACTATCTTGACGAAAGAGGGATGTATCTCGACTACGACGAGGTCACGCCGGGTCCGGTATGCAGGACGAACAGAGAGCTGATAAACTATATAAAGTCGCTCCCGGAGGGCTTTGACCGTGAGGAAGTGTCGGCGTTCAGAGAGAAATACGCCGGCATGTGCGACGGACATGCGACGGAAAGAACCATAGAATTAATAGAGAATTGATATAGAACTGACAGAGAACTGACCTGGAAATACCGAGGTGGGGACATGAGAAGCAGCATTATCGACGAGGACATCGGGCGGATCATCGCTAACGATCTGCCGTGGGACGTCTTCAGGAACAAAACTATACTGATAACAGGTGCGAGCGGTATGATACCGTCGTATTTCCTGTACACTTTTCTCAGGCTGAACGATACGGCCGGCATGGGGATCAAGGTGATCGCTCTCGTAAGGAACAGGGAAAAGGCGGAGAAGATCCTCGGTGATGCGCTGGAGCGTGACGATGTGGAGCTGGTCGTGCAGGACGTGTCCGAGCCGCTCGGAATCACAGAGCATATAGATTACATTTTTCACGGAGGAAGCGCGGCAAGGCCTGCGGACCATAAGACTTCGCCGACTTCAACAATAAGGGCGAATCTGGTAGGGACGTTCAATCTGCTGGACTATGCCGTAAAGACAGGCGCAGAGGCGTTCGTACTGATGTCCTCGTCCGAGGTATACGGAAAGCAGCCGGAAACGGACGGTCAGACAGCAGCGGCAATCACCGAGAATGACTACGGGAAAGTTGACACACTCGACCCGAGGTCGTGCTATTCGGAAGGTAAGCGGGCGGCTGAGACTATTGGAGCCTGCTATCAGGCTGAGTTCGGCATCAGGTTCGTAAGCCCCAGGTTCGCGCACATCTACGGTCCGGGGCTCATGATGAACGACGGCAGAGTGCAGGCGGATTTCGCAGCCAACGTCTTCAGAGGCGAAGATATCGTGATGAACAGCGACGGCAGCTCGGTGAGAGCCTATACATACGTTGCCGACGCGTGTGCGGGAGTATTCTACGCGCTGCTTAAAGGGACTGATACAGCGTACAACGTTGCAGATAATGAAAGCATAATTTCCATTCGCGAGCTGGCTGAGGCTTTTGTTGCGGCGAGGCCTGAGAAAGGTCTCAAGGTCGTGATCAAAGCGCCTTCGGACGATTCCAGAAGCTACAATAAAGTCAGCTTCATAGGACTGTCCGGCGACAAGCTTGAAGCGTTGGGATGGAAGCCGGAGATACACGCTGCAGAGGGCGTCAAGAGAATGATCTCACATCTGGAGGAGACAGAGTAGACCGATATGTACACAGGATGTGTTACTGACATAAAGTGGGAGCGGGTGTTCCTGACGATAAGCGGAACGGTCAGGGAAGTGCGCGGTGAAGAGGAAGAGAGAGATCTTCTTCTGGCAAGATACGCCGGGCTGTACGCTGAGCGCGACAACGGGCGCGTGGGAGATAAAGATCTTCCGTACGAGCACGTTAGGCGCTCATTTTGCGAGCACGCTGAGCATCTGACAGGGATCATCGGAGACGGATACGATCCTGAGAGGCCGTATTTCTTTCTGAGGAATGAGGACTACCTGAATGCTTTCCTGCTCGATGACTGTAAGTGCGACGGTGAGACCTTCAGCATTACTGTTAACGTCACCAACTTCAGGGAGAGAAAAGCAGTACCTGACGGCATCTATTATATTTCTGTGTTCCAGAACGGGATCGACATGGAACTGGGGATCTCCATTGACCTTGCGGCAAGGAGCTTTGACATATCCAGGCCGTTTGTATACGACAAGAGGCGGTCGTGCTATCTGGTCAGCTTCTCGTCGACTAACGACGAGCAGGATCCGGTATTCAGGATGCAGGTCATGATGCTCCAGACTAAGATCAAGAAGAAGTTTGACCTTAAGAGATTCCTGCGCGAGACGCGCGATGCAGTGATAAAAAAGCTCATTGTCCTGTATTACAACATTCTGTACCACATTCTGCCGCATAATGGTAAACACATATTGTTTGCGACCGAGTCAAGGGGAGACATACAGGGAAATCTCAAGGCTGTATACGACCGCATGAAAGAACGCGGGCTCGATAAGGAATACAGGATAAGCCTGTCGGGACGCCGCGCGGCAGGCGGGCACTCCAGCCGGTCTTCTTGGATCAGGACGGTCACGCTTTTTGCGGCGGCTGACATCATACTTATCGACGACTATGCTCCGATGCTGACCTGGCTGAAGCTGAACAAAGGCACGACGCTGATCCAGCTCTGGCATGCGGGAGTCGGGTTCAAATCTGTTGGACTCTGCAGATTCGGGGCGAACGGGTCTCCGCACATTAACAACGCGCACAGGCAGTACGATTATGCGATAGTGGGATCCGGCAGCCTGAAAAAAGTGTATTCAGAGGTGTTCGGGATCGAAGAGGACGCGCTGATACCTACCGGCCTTCCGAGAATGGACAAGGTCATCGACAAGGCGGTGAACGACAGGCGCAGGGCTGAATTCTACGAGCTGTATCCGGAGCTTAAGGAGAAGAATATCATTCTCTTCGCGCCGACGTTCCGCGGAGTGAACGCCAAGGAAGCTTATTATCCGTACGATAAGCTTGATATGAAGCGAATATACGATATGTGCGGCAGCGACTATGTGTTCATCTTCAAGATGCATCCGTTCGTCAAAGACCGTCCGCCTATACCTGAGCAGTATTCCGACAGGATCAAAGACCTCAGCAAAGCAGGCGACGTGAACGACATGCTGCCTGTCGTGGATATACTGATAACTGATTATTCGTCGATAATATACGAGTTCTCGACTTTCAGAAAGCCGATGCTGTTCTTCGCGTTCGACCAGAAGAGCTACTCCGTGATAAGAGGATTCCAGAGCGACTATGAGGACTTTGCTCCGGGCAGGATCTGCAGAGACATGGATGAGCTCGAGGACGCGGTAATGAATAAAAACTTCGAGATAGAGAAGGTGGACAGGTTCGTCAGTGAGAACTTCGACTATCTGGACGCCGGATCATCAGACAGATTCATAGACTGGATGATCCTTAAGAAGCCGCACTGACAAATTGTGGTCTGCCGGAAGCGGTCACACTATTGATTGTATAAGAAACGCCGTAATGGCTGATATCAGGTCGTTACGGCGATATTCTTAAGAATTTGTTAAGAAAATAAGCCTCGATCCGTTGACTTCAATATATTCTTAATTTATATTAAGAATCGGGAGTATTAATGGGGATTGAGGTTTTTATTATGTCAGAAAAAGTAATAAACAGTTTCAGGATAAGGACTTTGCTCGTTCTGGTGATATTTGTCTCCGTAGTGATCATGTCATGCATGACCGCGGAGTTTTCTTTTGCCGCGAACGGGGAAACAGAAGCAGGCGGAGAGACAGAACAGGCTGAAGTAAAGGCTCCGGCGAGGGGACACATCAACAGTCTTACGAGCCCGACAGAGCATAAGGTCAGGATCGAGTGGAAGCAGAGAAAGTGCGACGCGTACATCATCCGCTATGCCGACAACAGCAAGCTCAGGAACGCAAAGAGGATCGTCGTTCCGGCCGGCAAGACCGCGAGAACGATCAAAGGCCTGGAAAACGGCAGAAAATACTGGTTCAAGGTACGCGCGTACAGAAATGTGAAGCGTGCGAACGGGAAAACCAGGAAGCTCTATGGAAGATGGAGCAGGATCATCAGCGTGAGAGTACACGTCCACAAGTACCATCTTTCAAAGTATCTGGCAGCGCCGGCGGGCATGAAATATGTCGCGCGCTACAGCTGCAGCTGCGGTAAAGGCTATTACAAGTCCAAGACGATCAAGGGGAAAGTGTATGAAGGCATCGTCATCAAAGCGCCAACCTGCGTTTCAGGCGAGATAAAGAAAAATATGAAAACCGAAGTCAAAAAGATCCCGGCAGTCAACACACACAGACCTGTCGCGTCAGGCAAATACATGATTTGTCAGCACTGCGGACAGAAACTGAACTACATCAACACCAAATACACGGACAAGGCGACGGGTAAGACCAGCAAGGTCATATTCGCATCACCGAAGAATACATGGACAGATTCGTCAGTAGCGCTGTCGGTAAGGAACCAGGCGGGAAACAAGCTGAAGTACAAGCTTTACTGGCAGAAGGCAACCAAGACATATTACAAGTATCCGGAATACCAGAAATATCTTTACTGGCATGGATGCTCGACCTGCGCGCTGACGACGATACTGAACGCGACAGTTCCGAAATACAGGAACTACACTCCAGACAGAGTACTTGAAGAGGTGATCAGGCCTGCAGTAGGAGAGGCTTCATACAAAGCCAACTTCAGCAAGACTCTCATGAAGCAGATGCCTATCGGGCTGAAGGGCATCACCAAAGTGCTGAAGGCAAACGGAGTCAGATACAAGTACGTTTACAACTACACGCAGAAGAGCGCAAGGAAACAGATCAAAGAACATCTCCAGAGCGGGAATCCGGTGATCTTCACGATAAGAGCAAGCATATACTCCAAGTATCCTCATACCATGACTATGCTTGGCCTGGATAAGAACGGCAGGATCATCGTCGGAGATTCCAGTATCTGTTCAGCATCCAAGTGGGGCGCCAACAACAGGCTCGTGAAATTCAACACCACCAAGGACGCGACAAGCAGCAAGATCTCAAAGATCTGCAAATACTTCAAATATTCAACCAAGTCAGTCGCGAACGTCCAGGATTTCTATCACGGCAAGCCGGGTAACATCGGTTACATCCTGGTATATAAAGACTGATGCCGGCAGTATGCGGCGCTTCGTCGTAATGCCTGGGCATGCAGTATACGACATCGTTGAAACGAAAACAGTTTATAAAAAATCCCCCATGGTATATAATTGCCATGGGGTTTTCATATGATTACAAAACTACTTGAAAAGACAAACGACATAAAGAGAAGCTCCTACGTCTGGAACGCGATCAACGCCATGCTGTCCGCGCTCCAGTGTCCTGTCGCGCTCATGTTTATCAACAGGATAAACGGGATGAACGACGCCGGAGTATTCAGCATAGCATTCGCTGTCGCGAACCTTCTGCTTTATATTGGCCTTTACGGCCTGAGAAGATACCAGGCGTCAGACGTGAACGAGGAGTTCGGATTCGCTGACTACAACGGCATGAGGTTCATCACGTGCGGCGCCATGGTGTTGGCTTCAGTCGCTTACTGCATATACGGAGTGATGTTCAACTCGTACTCTACTGAAAAGGCCGCGATAGTGTTCGTGGTCTGCCTCCTCAAGCTGGTGCAGGCGTACACGGACGTGATCCACGGGAACATGCAGCAGAAGGGCAGGCTCGATATCGCGACCAAGAGCTCGGCCGTGCGCTATGTGCTTGAAGTCGCCGCAATCGCAGTGACGCTTCTCATAACAAAGGACCTACTGACAGCGGTATGCGTCAGTGCCGCCGTATCGTTTATCATCGCATATCTGACGTCGGTTTGCGCAGGCCGTAAGTTCTGCGACACATACAGGCCGAGATTCAGACGCGACCAGATCAAAGCCCTTGCCATAGACGGCTTCCCACTGTTTGCGAGTCTCTTCCTTAACATGTATATAAGCAATGCGCCTAAATACGCGATCGATACATATCTCACAGAAGAGATACAGGCAGTTTATAATTATATATTCATGCCTGCGTTCATGGTCATGCTGCTGTCCAACTTCATATTCAATCCTATCGTCAAGTCGTACGCTGAGCTCTGGCTTTCAGAGTCGCGTGAACAGCACAGCGAGCTGATGCGAAGGATAAGGATGCAGATGATATTCATTGCAGGGCTGACTGCGGCGGGACTTGCTGTCGCCGCTACATTCGGCATACCTCTTCTCGGGCTGATCTTCGGAGCCGATCTTGCAGATTACAAGACAGAGCTCTGTATAGTGATGATCGGCGGCGGCGCGCTTGGCTACGCCAACTTCTTCAGCACAGTCATAACGATAATCCGTGAACAGAAGAGCATGATAATAAGCTACGGCGTCGCCGCAGCCGTTGCTTACGCTCTTTCAGGCATACTAGTAAGAACTCAGGGGATCAGAGGAGCAGCGGTAATGTACGCGGTGATAATGACCGTGCTCGCCGTACTGCTCGGAGCGATAACACTTTACAAGCTGAATAAGAACACCGTCAAATAAGCGATCGGTTAAGAACAACACATAAACACATAAAGGAACGCATAAAAAAACACATTGCCGGAATGGTCCTGCAATGTGTTTTACGTTTGCCTGTCTGGCTGTTGAGGGCTGCCGCTGTCTATGCTCTAGTAGCACTTTTAATTGATGTGATCAAAAATGAACTCTGTGATGTCTTCGGTCTCGTGCCCGGTAACGGATACGTATTTTTTCAGGAACGACGCCAGCCGGTCATAATCGTAGGCGTCCATATCATCTATTGCGGCGGCAAGTGAAGCCGCGTCATCACACATAGGTCCCGGTACTTCTTTCCTGTAGTCCATGTAAATGTCTCTGGTCGACATGTATTCATCGTAATCGTACGTATAGAAGTAAAGAGGCTTCATAAGAACGGCGGCCTCATATATAACGCAGCTGTAATCTGAGATAACAGCGTCTGCGACAAGAAGCATGTCCATGGACGTGAATTCGTCGCATGTGAGAAAACGTCCGCGGTTCTTGAATTTCTGTCCGTGGTATCCTGACAGCGGATGTGCCTTGACCACGAGGTTGTACTTGCCGGGGTCGAGCGCCTCGGCAAATCTGTTCACGGCATCGTCGAAATCGGCATCGTCTTCCTTTCTGAACGTAGGGACGTAGACGATGTTTTTCTTTCCGCTCTTGACAGGGTCAAGCTCCGGATACGCAGCATAGATCTTGTTTTGTTTCTTTTTTATATATTCCTTGTCCTGCAGCAGCTCCACACGCGGAAGCGGCAGGATCTTAATAATGTCTTTGTTCACGTTGAAGCCCTGTGCGAGGTGGTCGACATAGCCGTCGCCTGCGCAGAGTATGTACGAATAGCCGCGGTGCATCTTCATAAGGTGCGCGATCCTGGATGACGATCCTTCCGGTCTGTCGAGTATGCTGTAGCCGAACTTCTTCATGGTTCCGACAGAATGCCACATCTGAATGACGAGAAGCGACTTACGGTGATCAAGTACGCTGACCGCGATGCAGTATGAGTCAAGGATGACCGCTCTGGAAGTGGCCATGTGGTACATCTGCCGGATCATGTGAAAACAGTATCCCGCTTTTTTGATCACGCCGCCCTTGAGCATCCTGCACAGCATGACAGTCTCAAAGTCGGGATGTTCCTTCGTGATCTCATCCGAAAGGAGCCGGAAGTCAAGAGAAGGCGTGTCAGCCTGTCTGCTGATGAACGTGATCTTGTTCTTTACCGGCAGCAGCTTAAGCACCCCGTAAATGATCTTCATTATTAATATGGCAAGCTTGATAAGTATTGTCATGTGTATACCTCTTTAGTGAATTATATCAAATAGGCGGGGCGGGCTCAAGTAGGAGCAAAGGCTTGGAGCAAGTTGTTATCGTTTTTAAATGTTGACAATATATGGTAAAGATGGTAGTATCGCCCTTGAGCTCTGTTTTGTTGTGCCGTTTTGATTGACTGTATATCAGTTGCTCTTTTGATGCATGGGCAAATGGAAGGAGACGGCAAAATGCTTGAATCAGGGATAAAGCAGCAGATCGAGGAAGAGCTCAGGCGGATCGAACATCTCATCAGGATCACAAAAGCAAGCCTGGACCGCATAGGAGAACTGCCGGAGGGCACGCTTGTTTGTAATGCGTCTTCGCCAAGGCGGATCAGATACTACAGGCAGACAATCAGGAACGGCAGGCAGAGAAGGAAGTGCATCGGAGGGCCGGACAGCGGCCTGGTGCAAAGCTACAAAAAACAGCGCTTTTACCAGATGCGGATGGAGATACTTGTTCATAACAAGAAAATCCTCCAGCGCGCGGTCAAGTCGCTTCAGGATTATTCAGTCGAGGCGATCCATAATAAGCTCCCTATGTCTTACAGGAGTTTGCCGGATGTCTGCTATGCGGACGACAGGAAAGAGGAACTGGCTGAGTGGGCGAAAAAGACGTACAGGCGAAACAGCTACATGCTCCCAGACGAGCCAAATGTAGCGTGCGACGGAACGGAGACCCGGTCAAAAGGCGAGGCGATCATATATGATGATATTTATTACGCCGGGATACCTTTTCAATATGACTCTTACCACAAAATAAGGGGCAGAAGCGGTAAACTGCACGGGATATCGCCCGATTTTCTGTTTCGCTGTAAAGACGGCTCGTTGCTGTTCTGGGAACATTTGGGGCTGCTTGGTGATGGCACATATTCGCAGGATACGATCGATAAGCTGAACAAATATCTGGACTGCGGTTTTGTTTCGGGCGAAAATCTGATAATAACGAGCGACAACGCACGCGGCAACACCAATGAACTGGCTATATTGCGAGCCTTGAAAATCGTGCGTGAGCGTGTGTATGGCGAATAGCTGTTTTGGCGTGATGGGGAGAATCGCTGAGCTGGCTTGATGGGGAAATCGCTGAGAGGTGCTTTTTTGAAAAGAGCGTTTCTCAGCGGTTTTATTTTGCATTTTGATATATATCACAGGCACGCCATCAAAAGCTGCTGTTTGCTTTGCCTGTTTTTCCCTGATCAAAGTCTCAAATTGGTACTTTTTCGGGGAAAACAGCCGAAAAGTAGCACTTTTTTAAGAAAACACTCAAAAAGGTATACACTTTTTCCTTGAGAAAGGGGTGAAAATGGCATTTAAGTGGTACTTTTTAGGCAAAAGTCATCAAAAACTGCTACTTTTTGATGATTTATACACAAAAAAGTACCCAGTTGCTGGTGTGTAATATTGAAATTGGAGATTATACTTCAAAAAACAATCCTGTTTATCATGCACAATGCGAGCAGAAGAAGGGATGTGGCCGGTCATGTCAACATTTTGGGCAGAGCTAGAAG
>CAYMBU010000003.1:19487-41098 GCA_964388765.1 uncultured Eubacterium sp. | reverse complement strand
AAATAGCAAGAAGAATTTTAGGTGAAAATTTAGATGTAACTATTCCTGGTAGAGACACATGTCTGGTGCCCTTTACCCCTGCATCTTGTATAACGATGCTTTGAGACCCCAAAATGTTGGCTGCTTTTTCTGCTTCTTTTGCCTCTTCTTTACATGAGGCTCCTTTAAACGCGGCAAAAGTTCCGCCCTTCCTCACAAGAGGAAGCGCAAGCTCAGCGAGCACCGAAAGCTTTGCCACTGCGCGCGCTGTCACAAGGTCGAAACGCTCTCTAAGATCAGGATCCCGTCCGGCGTCTTCAGCTCTTGCGTGGATGAGCCTGATATTATCTATACCGGCTTCCGCGGCAAGTTCTTTGATCACGGCCAGCCTCTTGGCCAGAGAATCGATGAGTGTGAGCCTCTTCTCAGGATAAAGCGCGGCTATTACCACGCCCGGAAACCCTGCGCCCGTACCGACGTCGCACACTGATACAGCCATCTCAAAAGCGTCCACTCCTGATATGGAGGCGGAATCAACGATGTGGTCCTGGATGAAATCATCCGGCTCAGTAACACGCGTCAGATTGATGCTTTTGTTCTTTTCAAGTATGCCTGTCATATACACGGAAAGTTTGCGGCATGTGTCCGTATCAGCAGCAAAACCCGCATTTTCCAATGCTTTCGCGATCTTCTTCGTATATGCAAAGCGTTCTTCTGAAGTCATTTCTACCCTTTCAGCCTTCTTGCTCTTTCAAGATATATGATGAGCACGTTGATATCTGCCGGAGATACTCCGGATATCCTGGACGCCTGCCCTATCGAGCCCGGCTTTATCTCATCAAGCTTTTGCTGTGCCTCTATCCTCAGCCCGTCTATTTCAGAGTATTTCAGGTCAGGCGGCAGCTTCTTGTTTTCCAGCTTCTTGAACTTCGCCACCTGATCGAGCTGTTTCTGTATGTATCCTTCGTACTTTATATGGACTTCTACCTCTGCCTTCTCGTGAAGCGTCAGCTCCGGCCTGTCCGGATCTATTTCAGCAAGGTTGTCATATGTTATCTCCGGTCTCTTGAGGAGCTCGTACATCGGGACCCTGTTCGCGAGAGGTGTGCTTCCATATTTTTCCAGAAACTCTGCTGAAGCTTCCGGCGTGATCCCTGTCGTTCTGAGTCTCTCTATCTCTCTCTTTACGTTTTCCTGCTTTTTCAGGTACTTCTGCCAGCGCTCTTCCGTAACCAGACCGAGTTTGTATCCTTTCTCCGTCAGCCTGGTGTCCGCGTTATCCTGTCTGAGCAGCAGCCTGTACTCTGCCCGGCTCGTCATGATCCTGTAAGGCTCGTTGGTGCCTTTGGTCACCAGATCATCGATCAGTACACCTATGTAGGCCTCGCTTCTGTCCAGTATGAAAGGCTCTCTTCCCTGTATCTCAAGAGCAGCGTTGATACCTGCCATCAATCCCTGGGCGGCGGCCTCTTCATATCCGCTGCTCCCGTTGAACTGACCCGCGCAGAAGAATCCGTGGATCTTCTTGTATTCAAGATTCAGCGACAGTTCGATAGGGTCGATACAGTCATATTCAATGGCGTATGCCGGCCTTGTGATATATATGTGCTCCAGGCCTTTGATCGTATGGTAGAAGTCTCTCTGAACGTCTTCCGGCATGCTCGAGCTCATTCCCTGAATGTACATCTCGTCTGTTTCCGCACCTTCAGGCTCTACGAAGAGCTGGTGCCTTTTTCTGTCCGGGAACCTGTCTACCTTGGATTCGATGGAAGGGCAGTACCTCGGACCGATCCCTGTGATCGCGCCTCCGAACAAAGCTGATCTCGAGAAGTTCTCCCTGAGTATCCTGTGTGTCTCTTCATTGGTATATGAAAGCCAGCAGGGGATCTGTTCCTTTTCCAGATGGTCGTTCATGAATGAGAACGGAACGATATGTTCATCTCCCGGCTGCATCTCCATCTTGTCGTAATCAAAAGTTGACTTCAGCGCTCTTGCAGGCGTCCCTGTCTTGAACCTTCTCAGCGGAAGACCAAGCTTTTTCAGGCTGTCGACCAGATCTACGGAAGGGGAGAGGCCGTTCGGCCCGCTGGCGAAATTGCTCTCGCCGATGAAGATCCTGCCTCCGAGGAAAGTACCTGTGGCGATGACTATGGCTTTACATGAATAGTACGCGTGCGTCTTGGTCACCACGCCGCGTATGCAGCCGTCCACAACGTCTATATCGATAACCTCCTGCTGCTTGATATCCAGGTTCTCCTGTCTCTCAAGGACTTTCTTCATCTCGACGTGGTACTGCTTCTTATCAGCCTGCGCGCGCAGGGAATGCACGGCAGGGCCTTTTGATGTGTTCAGCATCCGGCTCTGAAGGAATGTCTTGTCGATATTCAGGCCCATCTCGCCGCCCAGAGCGTCTATTTCTCTTACAAGATGGCCTTTACCTGTTCCTCCGATAGCCGGATTGCACGGCATCATCGCGACTGCCTCGAGGTTGATCGAGAACATCATCGTCTTCACGCCCATTCTGGCGCATGCCAGAGCCGCCTCACAACCCGCGTGGCCCGCTCCGATGATGCATACGTCATAATCACCCATATGGATGTATCTGCTTCTTTCTTCTTCGTTCATATTTCCTACTTTCCAAGGCAGAATCTTGAGAACACTTCGTCTATTATGTCGTCTCCCACAGATTCACCTATTATCTCACCAAGGCTCTCATATGCCTGATTTACGTCTATTTCAATTATCTCTACCGGTTCCTCTTCACCAACGAGCACGAGAGCGTCCTTTACTGACTGCTCTGCCTGTTTCAGCAGCTGCTCGTGTCTCGCGCTGGTGACTGTAACGCTTTCCTCCTGCGATGTTTCACCGGCTAGAACACGGTCTTTTATTATCTTCTCTATCACTTCGGCTCCACTGTCGTCGAGAAGGGTGGTCTCCACTGCCGGGGCACCCCCGGAGAGGGCTTTGATCTCGGCTGCGGTGACCTTCTGTTCCATGTCGGACTTGTTGATTATGCACACAGTCTTCTGAGGGTCGAGATGTTCCGCGATGAGGCGGTCCTCGGCGCTCAGCTCCCTGGATCCGTCGATCATGAAGAGGACCAGGTCCGCTTCGTTGAACGAGGCTTTGCTCCGCTCTATTCCGATAGTCTCTATCTTGTCTTCGGTCTCCCTTATGCCCGCGGTATCCGTAAGCACTACCGGGATGCCGTCAATAGCGAGCGACTCCTGGATCGTGTCTCTGGTCGTTCCCGGGATGTCTGTGACGATCGCTCTGGATTCGCGGAGAAGGGCGTTCATCAGGGATGATTTGCCGACGTTCGGCTTTCCTATGATCGACACTTTGATACCTTCGGAAATCAGCTTTCCCGTGTTGCTGCTCGCGAGCAGCCTGCCGATATCCGCCTGTACGTCCTTCAGCCCGGAGTCCAGTCTTTCATATGTAATGACTTCTATGTCCTCGTCAGGGTAATCGATATTGACCGTCAGCTCTACGAGGAGGTCCATAAGCTTTGCCCTGATCTTCCGGATGTCTTCAGATAGCTTTCCCTGAAGCTGATCCATCGCGACATCAAACGACCGGTCCGCTTTGGCTTTCACCAGGTCGATGACGGCTTCAGCCTGCGACAGGTCGATCCTGCCGTTCAGAAACGCTCTTTTGGTGAACTCTCCCCGCTCCGCAGGCCTCGCGCCTCTGGAATATACGAGCTCCAGCGTCCTCCTGAGCGGCACGATGCCTCCGTGGCAGTCGATCTCAGCCACATCCTCACCTGTGTATGTGTGCGGCCCCTTCATAAAGACCGCCAGCACCTCGTCGATGACATTTCCCGTGTCCGGGTCCTTGACGCGGCCATACATCAGCTTCCGGCTTCCTGTCTCGTCTGTCCCTGCTTTACCGGCGGGAACAAAGACCTCACTCAGTATCCTGCCGGCTTCATCGCCGGACAGCCTTATTATCCCGATACCGCCTTCCCCGAATGGAGTGGCGATCGCGGCTATAGTATCTTCCATTTATCTTCTCCCAGAAGTTCTACATAATAACCCATAATATTTTACCGCAAAACAATACCTGTGGCCAATATTTTTAATATAAAGGGGATGGTACCTGTGAGAACATTCTTATAAGCGAATGCTCTCAGAGATACCATCCCCGGCTATATGTATTCTTTTCCTTAGTGCTTAGGCTCGATCACGACTCTTCTGTAAGGATCCTGTCCCTCGCTTCTTGTAGTGACTCTCGGATTCTGCTGAAGTGTTGCGTGTATTACCTTTCTTTCATAAGGGTTCATCGGATCAAGCTTGAGGCTTCTGTGTGACTTCACAGCCTTCTTTGCCATCTTGTCAGCAAGCTGTTCCAGTGTCTTTTCTCTTCTTGATCTGTAATCCTCAGCGTCGAGCACGACCTTTACATAGTTCTCATGCTCTTTGTTCACCACGAGACTTGTAAGATACTGTATCGCGTCAAGTGTCTGGCCGCGGCGTCCGATGATAGTTCCGCAGTCCTCGCCGGAAAGCTCGATGTAGATGTTGGAATCATCAGCTTTGGCGTCCATCTTGAGATCAAGTCCCATATCTGCGACCACGTCCTTCAGGAACGTGAGGGCAGGGTGGTCTTCACAAGGAGGAAGCTCTTTCATATGCTTATGGAAATCAAGATCTTCCACTGTTGCTTCAGGCGTAAGTGACTCTTCTGTGTCGATGAGGTCTGAAAGCGGCTTCTTGTTCGTGTTCTTTTTCCAGCGTCTTTCCTGACGCGGTTCTTCTTCTTTTTCTTCTGTCTTTATTTCTGCAGGAGCTTTCTTCTGTACAGGCTCAAAGCTCTTTTCTTCTTTGACTTCTTCCTTCTCAGCTGCTCCCTTTCTTGTAACTTTCACCCTTGCGAGCTTCTGTCCTACGATGCCCAGGAAACCTCTTGACGGTTCCTCAAGCACTTCGACATCAACGTCGTCGCGGGTGAGCTTCATATCACGGAGAGCCAGGTCAACTGCCTGATCGACGCTGTCTCCCCATTTCTCTACTACGTCCAGTTGTTCCATTCTAATTAACTCCTTTGCCTGCTCTTACCGGCTTTCTTTTCCTGTTGCCATCCTTCTCTTCCAACTGCTTTTTCTTGAGCATGTCGAAGCGGAGATTAAAGAATATCTGTAAGAACTGGCTTACAAACCAGTAAAGTGCAAGACCCGCAGGATATGACTTTGCAAGCCACATAATCATGATCGGGAATACATACTTCATCATCTTCTGCATGATTTCATTCGAACCACCCTGTGATGGTGAATGCTGGAAGAAGAATGAAGCGAATGTCGCGAGACCGGCAAGGATAGGTAGTATCCATGGATCCGGCTGCGCCAGGTCTTCTATCCACAGGAAGCTCTCATGGATGGCAAATACCATCTTTTCAGAACTCATGAAACGAACAGGGTCTCTCAGCAGTGTGAACAGTCCCATGATGACGATCATCTGAACGATCATCGGGAGACAGCCGGCTGTAGGGCTCACACCTTCCTACTGGTAGAGCTCCTGCATCTTCTGGTTCATCATCTGCCTGTCATTGGCATATTTGTTCTGTATTTCTCTTACTTTCGGCTGCAGGTCCTGCATACCCATCGTAGACATCATCTGTGCCTTGTAGGAAGGGTACATCGCAAGTTTGATGACAGCCGTGAGAACTATCAGAGAGATCCCGTAGTTACCGATCAATGAATACAGCAGCTGCAGCAAAAACGCGAGCGGCCTTGCTATCATTGATAAAACAAACTCCATTTATCGATATCCTCCAATAATTTGTGACCCATTTATGGAACGGGGTCGTACCCGCCAGGATGTCCCGGATGACACCTCAGTATCCTTTTTATGCCCAGATATGAACCCTTTACCGGTCCGTATTTCTCCACTGCCTGGATGAAATACTCCGAGCACGTAGGCGTATACCTGCATGTAGGCGGGAACAGGGGCGATATAAATACCTGATAGAATCTTATAGGAAGAATCACGATCTTCCTCATCAGCCATCCTATGCTTTTCACATCAATACTCCCCTGGTTTTTTTAAGTACAGTCACGATAGACTGTCTCACATCGCGCATTCCGGCTTCTGTGATAGATTTACGCGCAATGATAATAATGTCATATCCCGGTGATATGACGATGCCGGAAAGTCTGAGCGCTTCCCGCATGAGTCTTCTGGCTCTGCTTCTCTTCACGCTGTTTCCGACTTTTTTGCTTGCCAGACATGAGATTCTGCTGTATCCGAGCTGGTTTTTCTTATAGAACATCACCACATACCTCGAGGCCTGTGATTTTCCCAGCTTGTATACCGCATCAAAATCCTTCTGGCGGTTCAGTACAGATCTGCTTCGCATCTCAAACTATGCAGAAAGCTTTTTTCTGCCTTTCGCTCTTCTTCTCTTAAGAACGTTTCTGCCGTTTTTGGTTGACATTCTCTTGCGGAATCCGTGTTCCTTAAGACGCTGCCTCTTCTTTGGCTGATATGTCTGCTTCATTTTTCTACCTCCTTATAGATTTTACACAGGGAACTGTTCCCTGGATATTGATTACTGGCATACTCTGAATTACAATGTATGCACGCATTCAGATATTATACTTTTTTATCGTCGTTATGTCAACAAAAACAGCACTTTTGAATAATTATCCATAAAAACAGCCATTTTTATTATAACTTCGTGTGTATTTATCGACATTATATACATTTTGTTCTCAATTTTATGTTGAAAACTCTTCTGATATCTGATAAAAAATCCATATAAGCATTGATTTTACTCACTTTTATATAGTCTATAAAGTTATGAACATACTGTTGATAATTATCTGCATCATTTTTAGAACATTTTTTCTATTGTATGTGGATAACTTCTTGTGTACAATAGAAAATACCACTTTTGGGAGATGTTATTGATGAAAGATATAAATAAAGTTAAGGAAAGCTTCCTTAAAGCCGTCCGTCCTGAGATGTCGGATATGAGCTACAACACGTGGTTCGTTCCGACCGGGATCAGGCGGATAGATGAGGAAGACAGAATCGTTTACATAACGGCAGAGAATGACTTTGCCGCAAACATACTCAGAACCAGATACAACAGTATAATAGAAGACTCTTTCCGGAAAGTGCTGAAACAGGAATACAGGATCATCATCAAAACGCCGGAAAGCTACAGACACGACGAACAGAATCTGGAACGTATAAACGAGATAAAAAACGAAGGGAACAGTTCTCCATCAGGCGCCGGCATCGGTTCGACCGGACTGCCGTTCCCTGACGATACTTTCGACAACTTCGTAGTAGGAAGCGGAAATAAGTATGCTCACGCTGCTGCTCTTGCGGTAGCCGAGTCTCCTTCGCATGCCTACAACCCTCTGTTTATATATGGCGGATCAGGACTCGGAAAGACTCATCTTCTTCACGCGATAGTGATATATCTTAAGGAGCACCGTCCTGAACTCAACGTGCTCTACGTCTCATCCGAGATGTTCACCAACGAGCTCATCAAAGCCCTCGGGGAAAACAAGCAGAGAGAATTCAAGAACAAATACAGAAAAGTCGACGTTCTCCTTATTGACGACATACAGTTCCTGGAGAACAAGGAGACCACACAGGAAGAGTTCTTCCATACATTCAACGACCTGTATGATCTGAACAAGCAGATCATAATAACAAGCGACAGACCGCCTAATGAGCTTACTACTCTTGAGGAAAGGCTGCGTTCCAGATTCTCATGGAACATGATCGCAGGACTTTCTCCTTCTGACTATGAGACAAGGGTCGCCATTCTGGTCAAGAAGTCTGAGAACTATAATATGAAGATGGACGACGACCTGTATCAGGTTATCTGCCTCATCGCCGAAAAGATAACAGACAACAACAGAGAGCTTGAAGGCGCTATCAAGAGGATAAACACATTCTCCACGCTGTTCCATGAGCATATCAACGTAGCTTTTGCAAAAGGCATACTTACCGAGATACTGAAGAACAACAAGAACAACGTTACGCCTGATAAAATCAAGACTACTGTCTGCAGAAAGTTCAATCTCAAGATGTCAGAGATAGACTCATCCAAGAGAACCAATAAAGTTGCCTATCCCAGACAGATAGCGATGTATCTCTGCAGAACAATGACTGATTACTCATATACTCAGATCGGCAACTATTTCGGAGGCCGTCATTATTCAACGGTAATGCATGCATGCGAGGTAATCCAGAAGGAAATAGGAAGAGATGACGAGAAAAGAAACCTCATTTCTTCATTAAAAGAAGAAATAAAGGCATAGCATAATAAAATGTTGTATAATGATGTTATGTGGACAGATGTTGATAAATAAGCAGGTTATCCTGCATCTTTCAACAAAGGATGTTCATGGATATTCCGCATGATATCAATGCATCAGGGACTTATCCATATTATCCACAGTCCCTACTACTATTACTGCAATAATATATAAAAGAAAAATAAAAAGACGTCGTCACGGAGGAAAAAATGAAATTCATTTGTCAGCAGCAGAACCTTATAAAGATACTTAACATCGTATCAAAGGCTGTTTCAGTCAGAACCACCATGCCTGTCCTTAAGGGAATATTACTCAAGGCAGAAAACGGCAGACTTACTATGTCAGCATCAGACCTTGACCTTTCCATAGAAGATTCAACAGATGCAGAGATAAGCGAACCGGGATCAGTCATCGTAATGGCGAGACTTTTTTCAGATATCGTAAGGAAGCTTCCGGGTGAAGAGGTACAGATAGAAACAGAAGGCGACAATAACGTTCTGATCAAGAGCATGAATTCAGAGTTCAAGATCATCGGAATGCCTGCTGATGAGTTTCCTGTGATAAATACACAGAATGAAGAAAGTGAGTTTATTGAATTTGATAAATCCACTTTCAAGGAAATGATAGACAAGACTTCTTTTGCCGCGAGCATAGACGAGGCGAGGGGAGTTATTACAGGCGTGCTGCTTGAGCTGTCACAGGAAGAAGTCCAGATGGTAGCCATCGACGGATTCAGAATGGCTATAAACAGAAGGACGATGTATAACGATAAACCTTACAGATTCATTATTCCTGCAAGGATCCTGAATGAGCTTTCCAAGATAATAGCAGATACAGAGACAGATAATGACAAGGCAAAGCTTTATCTTAATGAGAAGAAAGCAATATTCAGATTTGATGACATCCAGGCAGAACTCAAGCTTCTGGACGGCAACTTCATTTCATATAAAGATATTCTTCCTAAGGACAGCAGGATCACAGTTATCTGTGAGAGGGCGCTTCTCATGGAGAGTATCGAAAGAGCTTCTCTTCTTACCAAGGCAGGCAAGAACAATCTCATCAAGATGAACATAATGCAGAATGTGATAGAGATAACTTCAGATTCCGATGAAGGTAATGTAAAAGAAGAGATAGTAGTAGACAAGAGCGGAGACGATCTCGTTATCGGATTCAACGCTCATTATGTACTCGACGTTCTAAAGGCGATCGATGATGATCAGATAAAGATACTTCTCAATTCAAGTATCAATCCTTGCCTGATTGAACCGGCACAGGGAGATGATTATCAGTATCTTATCCTTCCTGTAAGAATAAGCTAGGAAATGTATATAAAAGAACTAAAGCTTAAAAATTTCAGAAACTACAGAGATCTCACCATAGGATTTGACAACAGAGTGAATCTTATCACAGGCAGGAATGCCCAGGGTAAGACTAATCTCATAGAAGCACTTTATATGTCTTCCATGGGGAGATCTTTTCGTACTGGTCACGACAATGAGATGATACTTTTCGGCGAGGACAGCGCATACATCAAAGTCTCTGCCGAGAAAGAGTATACGTCTACAAAAGTCGAGATCCTTCTTTCAGAAAATTCCAAAAAAGCGATAAAGAAAGATGGAAATACCGTAAGAAGGACTGCAGATCTGCTGGATAATATAATAATCGTAATTTTCTCTCCTGATGACCTCAGGATAGTAAAGGACGAGCCTGAAAAGAGAAGAAGGTTCATGGACAGAGACCTGTCACAGATCAAGCCTGCTTACTTTGATATATACATGAAGTACAGAAGGGCTCTTACAGAAAGAAACACATACCTGAAGGAAGACGATATAAAAGAGAGCATGCTCGATATATGGGACGACGGTCTCATCAGATATGGCGCGCTTCTCATGAAGTACAGAAATGAATTCATAAAGGATATGAGTGAGATATCAGGAAATATCCACTCAAGTGTCACTAATGGCAAAGAAAGTCTTACTCTTAAATATGTTCCCAATGTCCAGATTGCTGGAGATATCAAGACACAGGAAGAATTCATAGAAAGGGAACTTTCTGCTTCAAGAGAAAGAGATATCAGGATGGGAACCACATCCAAGGGTCCTCATAAAGACGATTTCAGCTTTGACATAGACGGTATAAACGTCAGAAGCTTCGGATCGCAGGGCCAGCAGCGGACATCAGCTTTATCTCTCAAGCTTGCAGAGCTTGAGCTTATCAGAAGAGATACCGGGGAAAACGCCGTTCTTCTGCTTGACGACGTCATGAGCGAGCTTGATCCGGAGAGAAGAGAGTACCTGATAAGGTCGCTTTCAGACAACCAGATTTTCATCACTACGACCGATATAGACGACAGTCTGATGCGCGCATATCCTGATGCGAAGATCATAAAAATAGAAGACGGAAAAGCAGTATGATAATTGCTGTAAAAATCTGACAAAACGGGTATGACATATCCAATGGCAAAAATATCGTTTTTAAGGCACGAAATAAAAGATTTTACAGATTTTTATCATATTAACGAATAAAAATGTTATAACAGCCTAAAAAACTTGCAAAATTGCTGTTTTTGTGGTATTATTATCCATGGGTTTTGGGATGTGAAGAGGCGTCCCATGTCCCATGGGATTTTTTATTTTGTACCAATAATAATAAATGTAGAAAAAGGTGGGTATTTTTACATGGCAAAAGAAAAGAAAGGTGAATATAATGCCGAACAGATCCAGGTGCTTGAGGGTCTGGAGGCAGTTCGTAAGACGCCTGGTATGTACATCGGTACTACCGGAGTCCAGGGACTTCATCATCTGGTATATGAAATAGTAGACAACAGCGTAGACGAAGCGCTTGCCGGATTCTGCAAGAATATCAAAGTCACTATCAGGAAAGATAATTCCATCCAGGTCGAAGACGACGGCCGTGGAATGCCTGTAGACGAGCAGAAGAAAGTACATAAGCCGGCAGTAGAAGTAATACATACAGTGCTCCATGCCGGCGGTAAATTCGGCGGCGGGGGATACAAGGTATCCGGAGGACTCCATGGCGTAGGCGCATCTGTTGTAAATGCTTTGTCTGAGAGGATGATCGTCCAGACCAAGAGAAACGGGAAGATCTACGAGATAGAGTTCGAGAGAGGAAAGACAGTAAGTCCTCTTCACGAAGTTGGAGAGTCCAAAAAGACAGGCTCCATCACTCAGTTCTGGCCGGACGCGACCATGTTCACAGAGCTGAACTTTGATTACGATACACTGAAGCACCGCCTGAGAGAGATGGCGTTCCTTACCAAGGGGATCAACATCACGCTTTCCGACGAGAGAGAAGGAAAGAAGAAGAAGGAATCTTTCCATTATGAAGGCGGACTGAAGGAATTCGTCAAGCACATAAACGAGAACAAGGACCCTGTACATCCTGACATCATCTACTATGACGTGAAGGAAAAGGGCCACGAGCTTGAAGTAGCGATGCAGTACACTGACAGATACAACGAGCTCATCTTCTCATACGCGAATAACATCAATACAACAGAAGGCGGAACTCACGAAGTGGGATTCAAATCCGCGCTTACAAGGGTATTCAACGACTATGGTAAGAAAGCCAAGTTTCTGAAGGAAGGGGACCAGCTTTCCGGTGAAGACGTAAGAGAGGGACTTACCGCCATCGTATCAGTAAAGCTGGAGGAGCCACAGTTCGAGAGCCAGACCAAGATCAAGCTCGGAAATCCTGAGATCCGTAAATTCGTAGACAGTGTAACGAGTGATTACCTGATGGCGTTCATGGAAGAACATCCTGATCAGGCCAAGGTCATCATGAGCAAATGCATGCAGGCTTCCAGAGCAAGAGAAGCTGCGAGAAAGGCAAGAGAGATCACCAGAAGAAAGGGAGCGCTCGACAGCCTTTCACTTCCGGGCAAGCTTGCTGACTGTTCCGAGAAGAATCCTGAGCTTTCAGAGATCTTCCTGGTAGAGGGAGACTCCGCAGGCGGATCAGCCAAGCAGGGAAGAGACAGGAACAGACAGGCAGTGCTTCCGCTCAGAGGTAAGATCCTGAACGTAGAGAAGGCGCGTCAGGACAGGATGCTTGCTTCAGAAGAGATCAAGAATATGATCACGGCATTCGGCTGTGGTATCGGAGATGAGTTCAACATCGACAAGCTGAGATATCACAAGATAATCATCATGACCGATGCCGATGTCGACGGCGCCCACATCAGGACTTTGCTGCTCACATTCTTCTACAGATACATGACACCGCTCATCGAGGGCGGATACGTGTACGCGGCGCAGCCGCCTTTGTTCAGAGACAAACAGGGCAATGAGATAAGATACACATACTCGGATAAAGAGCAGGACGAGACACTCGCCGAGATGCAGAAGAACAATCCGAAGCAGAAGATCGAGATCCAGAGATACAAGGGTCTTGGAGAGATGGACTTCAACCAGCTGTGGGAGACCACCATGGACTATGAGAAGAGGACCATGATCCAGATAACTGTAGAGGACGCGACCGCCGCGGACGAGATCTTCACAACACTTATGGGCGACAAGGTACCGCCGCGCAAGGCATTCATCGAAGAGAATGCCAAGTACGCAACGCTTGATATTTAAGGAGGCATGGAAGATAAATGGATAATCTGATCGAAGACAGCAGGATCATCCAGCATGAGATTCATGATGAGATGAAAAACTCCTATATCGACTATGCCATGAGCGTTATCGTCGGAAGAGCTCTTCCGGACGTCCGCGACGGCATGAAGCCGGTACACAGGAGAATACTTTACGGAATGGACCGTCTCGGTACCACTCCGGACAAGCCATATAAGAAGTCGGCGAGGATCGTCGGCGAAGTAATGGGTAAATACCATCCGCACGGAGACAGTTCCATCTACGACGCCATGGTAAGAATGGCGCAGGACTTCTCGATGAGATATCCTCTCGTAGACGGCCACGGGAACTTCGGTTCCATCGACGGAGACGGCGCGGCGGCATCCAGGTACACAGAAGCCAGAATGTCTCCGTTTTCGCTCCAGATGCTCAGAGATATCGATAAAGACACAGTCGATTTAGTCCCTAACTTTGACGGCGAAGAAAAAGAACCGGTCGTGCTCCCGAGCAGGATCCCGAACCTTCTTGTCAACGGATCAAACGGTATCGCCGTAGGTATGGCGACCAACATTCCGCCGCACAACCTGAACGAGTGCATCGACGGATGTGTCAAGATGATCGACGAGCCTGACTGCACGGTCGAAGATCTCATGAAGATCATCAAAGGCCCGGACTTCCCTACAGGCGCAAAGATACTCGGTAAAGCCGGTATCAGAGACGCGTACAAGACAGGTACAGGAAAGATCAAAGTCCGTGCCTGCTGCGAGATAGAAGAAACAAAAAACGGCAGATCCAGGATCCTGGTTACAGAGATCCCATATGCCGTGAACAAAGCAAACCTCATCGCGAGGATAGCAGATCTTGTCAAAGACAAGAGCATCGACGGCATCTCAGACATCAGAGATGAGTCTTCAAGAGAAGGTCTCAGGATAGTCATAGAGCTGAAGCGTGACGCGAACCCACAGATCACACTGAATCAGCTGTACAAACACACGGCGCTGCAGGACAATTTCAGCGTCATCATGCTGGCACTCGTAGACGGGCAGCCTAAGGTACTGAACCTCCGCGAGATCATCTATGAATATCTGAAGTTCCAGAAGGAAGTACTCACCAGAAGAACGAAGTTCGACCTCGGCAAGGCAGAAGCCAGAGCACACATACTGGAAGGACTCCGCATAGCGCTGGACAACATCGATGAAGTCATCAAGACCATCAGAGAGTCATACAACGACGCCAAGGAAAAGCTGATGGAGAAGTTCGGACTTTCCGAGATACAGGCACAGGCCATCCTCGACATGAGACTCGCAAGACTGCAGGGTCTGGAACGTGAGAAGATCGAGGAAGAATACACAGATCTCATGCAGAAGATCGCATATTATAAATCACTTCTCGCCGACGAGCACCTCCTCATGGGAGTAGTCAAGGACGAGCTTCTGGAGATCAAAGAGAAGTGGGGCGGCAAGAGGCTCACAAAGATCGAACACGACGTAGAGGACTTTGATGATGAAGACCTCATTGAAGAGGAAAAGGTTGCGGTAACGCTGACACACCTCGGATACATCAAGAGAGTTCCGGCATCTGTATACAAATCACAGAAGAGAGGCGGAAAGGGCATCACAGGACTCAAGACGAGAGACAACGACTTCGTGAAAGACCTGATCATGACGTCTACTCACGACTATCTGATGTTCTTCACGAACAGCGGAAAAGCATACAAGCTCAAGGCTTTCGAAGTTCCGGAAGCTTCCAGGACAGCAAGAGGTGTACCGGCCATCAACTTCCTGAACCTGATGCAGCGTGAGAGGATCACAGCCGTCATTCCGGTAAAGGATTACAGCGCAGACGAATACCTCATCGCAGTCACCAAGCATGGTACTATCAAGAAGACACCGCTTTCTGACTTCGATACCAAGAGAGCGACAGGACTGATCGCGATCAACCTGAAAGACGATGACCAGCTGATCGGCATACAGCAGTCAACAGGTACGAACGACATCATCATCGTCACGAAAAACGGCAAATGCATAAGATTCTCCGAACAGGACGTACGTCCGATGGGAAGGATCGCCGGCGGCGTAAGAGCTATCAAGCTTGAAAAGGACGATGAGGTCGTATCGATGTGCCTGGTCGAGGAAAATCAGCAGCTTCTCGCTGTGACCGAGAACGGATTCGGAAAGAGAACGCCGGTCAAGGGCTACAAGAAGCAGGTAAGAGGCGGCAAGGGACTCCTCACATACGACAAGAGCAAGTTCAGCAAGACAGGAGCGCTGGTCGGAGCACTCGTTGTAAGCGATACAGACGAGATCATGCTCATCAACAGCGAAGGTACGATAATACGTATCCACGCCAAAGACGTATCTGTGCTCGGAAGAGCCACACAGGGCGTCAAGATCATGAAGTTCGCAGAGGACACCAAGCTCGTCGCAATGGCCAAGGTCATCAATGAAGATGAAGAGGTCGAGAAGCAGGAAGCCGAGCAGGACAGCGAAAAAGCAAAGACTGAAGAAGGAAAGGCCAAGGCCTCCGGAAAGAAAGCCGAAGGCAAAGCTGAAGAGGCTGAGAAAGAAGACGGCGACCAGATAGAGATCAAGCTCTACGAGCCGGGAGAATAACTGAACAGAAACCGCAGAAACAATAAAGAGATGCCGCACAGAGTACCGGAACGTACCTGTGCGGTATTTTTTATATATGATAGAATAACAGGGAAGTTGCTTTGATCGCAGAAAACGTGGTATTAATAGAGTATGAAACAACATTTTTGTTATCTGGAGAGGAAAAATGGATAATCTTAAAATCGAAGTACCGGGAAAGCCAGCGTACCTTTCCGCTGTACGGCTCGCGATAAGCTCCATCGCCGCGACTGCGGGTTTTGATCTCGACGCTGCTGAGGATATCAAGACGGCCGTGACCGAGGCATGCAAGAACGTGTCGTGCCACGGAACGGAAGGCTTCAGCGACAAGTACGAGGTAGACCTTGCCGTAGACGAGGGACACATGGAGATCACAGTGAAGGACGACTGCGACAGACATCTTTACGAGAACATGCCGGAGCACTGCCAGAGGTGCCCGGAAGACTGCGATCTTGGCGTTATGGTGATCAGATCGCTCATGTCTGACGTCAGCATCATGAGAGCAGAAGAGACAGGGCAGAAGTCCATCACGATGGTGAAAGAGCTGTAGCTGATAAGAAAGTTTTGTTATGGAATCACTGGACCGTTTCAGGGCGTACAAGAAAAATCCAACGATAGAAGAGCGGAACGCTCTCGTCGAGGAACACCTTTACATGGTAGATATCCTGATCAGGAAGTACCTTGGTAAAGGTGTGGATTATGATGACCTTTATCAGGTCGGCGCGCTTGCGCTGGTCCAGGCCGTAGACCGCTTTGACCCGGATAAGGGATATGAGTTCAGTTCCTTTGCGACTCCGACCATCCTCGGCGAGATCAAAAAGTATTTCCGGGACAAGGAATGGGCGCTGAAAGTCCCGAGAAGGATGAAGGAGATATCGGCAAAAGTACAGGAAGTACAGGACGACCTGCATCTCAAGCTTGCGAGGAAGCCGACGGTGGCGGAAGTAGCAGAGGCTACAGGGTTCTCAGAGGAACAGATAGTAGAGGCGACTGAAAGTTCACACGCATATAACGCATACTCGCTGGATCAGAGCTTTGACGAGGCCGGCGAAGACGGAGAAAGCGCGTTCCTGGAGAAATACACAGGATTCGAGGAAGCCGGCTACAAGCAGGTCGAGCTTTCAGAGATCATACATGGTGTGCTCGACAAGCTGAGCGAGCAGGACAGATACATATTCCGCGAGCGCTTCATATACAACAGGTCACAGGCGGATATCGCGAAGACTCTCGGCGTTTCACAGATGACCATATCCAGAGCCGAGAAAAGACTTGTGGAAAAGTTCCGGAGTGAGCTCAAGCCGGAAGAAGAATAAAAAAGAAGCCGCATGCCGCGGCTTCAACCAGAACCATATATGAGATTCAGGCCTGCCGGCTGGATTTACGCAGCTTACTGCGGATCTCCTCCAGCAGGTCTTTATGTTGCGGCATTTTCATGTCTGGAAATGCTTCGAACAGACGGCGCGCACCGAAAAAGTGCCTTGAAAGGACCTTCTCATACAGCGCCTGTTCCTTCCTGAGTATAGCCGCCTTCTTTTCTTCAAGCGCGGCCTTCCTTTCTTCAAGCGCCGCAGACCTCTTTGCCTCAAGGATCGCACGCTTCTCACTGAGCCGCCCACGAAGTTCGCCGGCATGTTCTTCAAACGATTCTCTGGCAAGCGCGGCCTTCACACGGCCGTTTTCCATACGCTGTACCGTTTTGATGGAGCCTGTCCCCAGAACATCAGAAAGGCCGTTGCTTACGATCCTCATGGACGCCCTCAGGGCGTCAAGCTCGTCGAGGTCTTTGTTGAGGCCGTTCACGACCATGACGGTGACGATGAGGTCGGCCATATAGATAACGGCAAATACGACAGCTACCGGCCAGCCGTATCGCTCCGGCCAGACTTCCACAGTATGGCCTGAGACAAACGGGTGCATCATCCTTATCATGATCACAGCGCCGAGACCCCAGTACAGGCTGAATTCAGGGCAGATATATCCGTTGATGTTGAAAGGCTTGTCAGAATAATCCCACCACCTGGCGTGGAACAGCTTGTCAAGCGCCCAGCCGCCGAATAGTTCTACCGACGTAGCGAGCACGAGCCCGAAACCAAAGAGCACGCCGCCGTGGACATTCTCTGCTCCTTCCGGGAACAGTACGTTCAGCAGGGCGATAAGCATTACCATGCCAAATCCATAGGTGGGGCAGACAGGCCCGTTCAGAAAGCCGCGGTTTACGACTTTGCCGGATACCGCCGCGTTGTAGATCACTTCAAGTACCCAACCCAGAAAGGAATAGATCAAAAAGTACCATACTATTTCATATATCGATAATCCGCAGATCGTAAGTTCTGTCATACGCACTCCTTTTTATATAACTTACATCACAGTTCGTGCCTTAAATCCCGGTCCGGGCCGCACATTTCAGTAAAACAGAAACGCCCGCCGCGCATGTTCCGCACGGCGGGCCCGGTTATTTCTTGTCTGCTTATTCGTCTTCATCATCGTCGCAGCAGGGATCCTCTGTCTGGATCTCAGGCACGACCTTCTCGGCTGCGGCCGGGCTGATCCCCAGTGTCTCGCCGATCACGCCCGCCGTGCTGACTATATTGGATATGTCAGCCGGCATGAAGATCTTGGTGGCATTGCCGTCGGCGACATCTTTCAGCGCCTCTATGCTCTTCAGCCTGAGAACGCTTTCGTCGATCCCGGCTTCACGAAGCATCTTCAGGCCCTGCGCCTCAGCGTCATAGACCTTCTTGATCGCCTCAGCCTTACCTTCGGCGATGGTCGCCTGCGCTTCGCGCTCAGCTTCGGCAGCAAGGACCTTGGCCTTCTTGTCACCTTCAGCTCTTGTGATGACGCTTTCCTGATGAGCCTGCGCTTCGAGTACAGTCTGACGCTTTTCACGCTCAGCCTTCATCTGCTTGCTCATGGCCTCAGCGATCTCACGCGGCGGATCGATGTTCTTCAGCTCTACTCTTGTTACCTTAAGGCCCCATGGGTCTGTGGATTCGTCCAGGACCTTCTCCATCCTGGCGTTGATTTGATCTCTTCCGGACAAAGCGTTATCGAGATCCATCTCTCCGAGGATGCTTCTCAGCGTTGTAGCGGACAGGTTCTCAAGTCCTGTCAGCGCGTTCTCAACGCCGTAAGTGAAGTCTTTGGAGTTGAACACTTTGCAGAACACGACGGAATCTACCGAGATGCCGACGTTGTCCTTGGTGATAACGTGCTGCGGTTCAAAGTCAAGCACCTGCTCCTTGAGTGATACCTTGCTGGCCACACGCTCCAGAAGTGGGATCTTGATGTGAAGTCCCGCTCCCCAGGTCTTCTCATATTTGCCCAGGAATTCAACTATGTATTCATGCGCCTGCGGCACGATTATTACATTGAATGCGATAAGCAGGACGAAAAGTAAGATCATTAAAACCGTAAAAATGAAACCAGTAATATTCATATTGCCCTCCTTATTTTATTTAGCCCGCTGTCCGGGCCCTATGTTGTCTTGCCCGCCTGTTGCGCGGACCTGCTGTTATCTGAGCTCGTCCATTGCGATGTTTGCGAGCTCGTCCGCCCGGTTGTTCATGTCGATCAGTTTCCGGAAATCATCAAAGCCGATCTCCGGCGCCCCGGGTTCTTCCAGGGCTGCGCCGTTGTCGCTCAGGAACTTTGTGTAGGCTTTATCCGCGTCGACTTTCGGCGAGTCCAGGTTAACGTGCCCCTTGACTCTGAAGAATGTCACGTCATTCTTCTCGACCATCGACAAAAGCTCTTCCCACCGTTCCCGGTTCTCAACCGGTTCTTTTTTGGAGTTCTTCCATCCCTTGCTGCGCCAGCTTACATACCATTTATTCAGGAAACAGTTGGCCACGTACGAGCTGTCTGTGAAGACGTGGATCGTGAGGCCATCCCGCTTGAGCTGTCTGAACGCATTGATCACTGCGTCAAGCTCCATCCTGTTGTTGGTGGTATTGATCTCACCGGCGTGAAGCTCTTTGACTGTGTCGCCGTACTCGAGAATAGCTCCCCAGCCGCCTACGTTGGTGTCGTTCTGATTGCCGGAGCATGCTCCGTCTGTATAGAAGTTTACAACCTTATTCATGGAAGTCCTCCTTGACTATATTATCAGATATACCGGATATTCCCGTCAAGAAAAATCGGATGACACGGATACGATTTCACATATCCTACACCATCCGTTCGCAATTTTTCCACAACATGTGCCGATGGGGACGGTTCTGTTTGACACATTCTGTGAAGAATTGAACACAGAATGTGTCAAAAAGGACCGTCCCCCTTGACAAGTTTCTGCTTTTCCTCGTACAGTCTTATGATGCTGTTTATCCTATCACGGTCGATCTTGCTGTCTCGTGAATAGAGCTCAGCGATACGGTCTGCCGGAAGGAGTCTCTTCATATCTACGACTGATCTGTCCCGTACCAGTGACAGCAGCTCGGCCTCAGTGTTCCTGAAGCTGTTTACCTCAATGTTCTCGATCTCATACTGTGTATAAGGCACCACGCTTCCCGCGGCAAATGCGCGGCCGGTATCGAATATCGGCGCCATTCTGATGAATTTGAGAGTATCTGCATCACGTAAGAATCCGATGTTCTCCATATGTCTGTCGGTGTTGGACAGAAGATAGTCGCTTACGATCTGATATTCCAGGTCACGCCTGAGCTGATCGGTATCTATACCATGCTTACCTGCGACGTTTATCAGGTGCTCGTAATTTGACATGCCGGTTGGCTTTTTCTCTGATGTCAGCACAGACCAGGCAGAGACGAACTCTCTGTGCGACCCGGTGAATGCCCTGGAATAGCAGCCGTAATCGTAAGGCTTGTTCTTTATCGGAAGCAGTTTGTATTTTGTGTAATTGTCGTATTTCTGGAGCTTGTGGAATTCCGTCGCGACAACTTCGTTTATGCTTTCGCTTGACAGCTTGCCGTGATTGCCTTTGATCAGGCACCTTTTGCCATGACGAATCATCCAGCACTTTTCAAGCTCACCCTGGAGCGAGCTGTTCGGCGTGAGGCTGGAAAAATTCTTCTTATGTCTGAATGAGAATCCGTATGTCTGAAGGGCGTCGCCCGAAAAAGCGTTCTCAAACAGGTTGACGTCTTTCCATTTAAGATGTGACCCTACAGGCTTCATCCAGTAATAATCCGTAAGGCTCAGGCCAAGGTTCTGTATAAGATAATCCGCGGGATCTGACATGCCGTGCTCTTCAAGGATCGTCCTCAGGCGGCCCTGTCCGATAGGTGCTCTTCTGTCCTCCCACCATTTTTTCAGGTAATCTCTATGGGCTCTGAAGCCGATAGGCGCAAGCTCAGGGAACCTCATCTTTTCCGACCAGGATATCATCTCTCCGGACTCTGAAATGTCACAGATCGTGATAACGTCATCTTTCCTCATCAGAAAGTAATCCATCGTATTTTCCTTCCCCGAACTCTTTCATGTGTTCGTCTCGTATATAGTCTTCCACGTGCCATCTTGCAACGTCCTCAATGTAATATTTCGTGTCGTCGGTGATCCTGCAGACCGGAAGATCGATCGTTTTCCCGCCGTAATCAAAGACCACATGGTATCTTTTGCTGTGTTTTGTGACCACGCATTCCACACCGTACGAAGTCATGATGTGAAGCGGCTCGTAAGTCGCAAGGTCATACAGCGCGTCCATGCTGATGCCGAGCGCTTCAGCGACTTTTCTGATCATCCCTGCGCGGCATTGGTCTACAGGCACTTTCTCATTAACAAAATCATTAAGTGTGCTGTATGAGATCCCTGCTTTGTGTGCCAGGGAATAAACTGAAATTTTCTTCTGTTTAAGGTAATCTTTGAACATTTTACGGTTATCTGCACATTATATAAATGTGATATGATGTATCAAACATAGAGATTGCAACGCATACAAGCGTCTCTGTTATCTGCACTACTATTATACCGCTATGGCGGTATATATGTCAATGGAAACAGAAAGGTTTTGGGGATAGAGTCCCGTGATATGTGGTATAATATCAAAGGTCATGATCAGATAATTACCTGACATACATAACGGCATAAGGAAACATCAAGAGGAAAACATGGGATTAAGATTTTGTTCACTCGCGAGCGGAAGCACGGGACACAGCTACCTTGTCAGGA
>CAYMBU010000003.1:0-19477 GCA_964388765.1 uncultured Eubacterium sp. | reverse complement strand
GACCATGCCCCGCCACACCTCCCCTCCCACCGCACCCTCAAGCCGCCCCCCTGGGCGGAAGATTGTGGTCCCTCGCGCGAGCAACCACGGGAAACAGCTACCTTGTCAGGACCGATAACACCGCGGTACTTGTAGACTGCGGCATCTCCGGCAAGCGCATAGTGGAAGGACTGGCAGGACTCGGCCTCGACCCGCGCGACCTTTCCGCGATCCTGATCACGCACGAACATTCGGACCACGTCCAGAGCATACGCGTGATCTCCAGAAAGGCGGACGGCGCCGACATCTACGCGACACGCGGCACGATCCGCGCCATATCAGACAAGGTCCCGGAGGAACGCTGCACCCCGGTCAGGCGTCACGACACATTCACAGTCGGCGACATAGAGATAAGAAGCTTCGGACTTTTTCACGACGCATCTGAGCCGGTCGGCTACAATTTCAGGAGCGGCGGAAGGAGCCTATCGATCGTGACCGACACCGGCATCGTGACTGACAGCATATTTGACTCGATCAAATCGTCGGACGCCCTCATCCTGGAGGCCAACCATGAGGTCAACCTGCTGCGCGTCGGTCCGTACCCGTACGAGCTTCAGCAAAGGATCCTGAGCGACTATGGCCATCTGTCCAACGAGGCGGCAGGCAACGTGATCTGCCGGATACTTGACGAACGCGATGCAGCCGAAAACATCCCTTACGTACTTCTCGCGCACATTTCAAGAAACAACAACACGCCCGACCAGGCTTTGCTTACTGTAAGGAACATACTTTTTGAAAACGACTATTATATAGGTAAGGATGTGAACATCGACACCGCGAGCTTTTCAGAGCCCGGACCGGAGATCGAAGTATAACGTCGGAACAAGAGAACCGCGACATGGATATCAACATAATATGTATAGGTAAACTGAAAGAAAAATACTGGGAGGACGCAGTTGCTGAATACAGCAAGCGTCTCAGGCCTTACTGCGGCCTGAAGATAACCGAGCTGAAAGAGTTCAGGCTCAGGCAGAACGCAGGTCCTGCTGAAGAGGAAGAGGTCAAGCAGAACGAGGGAAAAGACATCCTGGACCACATCGACCCGAAAGACTATGTAATCACTCTTGAGATAAAAGGAAAGAAACTGACTTCAGAACAGCTCGCAGGCAAGCTTGCTGATCTCGGGCTTGAAGGCAGAAGCACCATAGACATGATCATCGGAGGAAGCCTCGGACTGTCTTCCGAAGTAAGCGCCCGCGCCGATTTCAAGCTGTCGTTTTCTGATATGACGTTCCCGCATCAGATGATGCGCGTCATACTTCTGGAACAGATCTACAGGAGTTTCAAGATTCAGCGCGGCGAGCCGTATCATAAATAATGTGTCAATGGGGTGTCAATGGGGACGGTTCTTTTTGACACATTATGTGAAGAAATGTGTCAAAAAGAACCGTCCCCATCGTCACTACACGATGGAGTACTTCTTCACCGCGTCGGTATACTTCATGAGAACTCCGAGGTTTGCGTAGTAATACGCGAACCTCTCTTCATTTTTAACGTCGACCAGGCCGCTCCTGACCAGGACCTTCATGTGCTGCGAGATCGTGGCCTGCGCATAGTCAAACGCCGCGACCAGATCTTTGGTGCACACTTTGTTCATGCGCCTGTTCTCTGTCATGATATATCTGTAGAGTTCCAGCCTGGCAGGGTGCGCCAGCGCGTCCGAGATTTTCGTGACCAGGTCGATCTCCTTCTCCGTAAGACTGTCGATAACTACTTCTTTTTTTCGTATCCTCATTGATGCCTCATCTTTCGTTCGTCAAAAAAGACCCTGTGCGGGTCATATCGTATATAGGCGATTATACATCAAAATCATTGAAATTTCAATACAAATGATGCGCGTTTTCGCAGGCGTAACACCTGATGATGCCGGAATCGGATCCCAGAACACACTTACATTCGTGACAACTACGGTGAAATAGTGTAAAATCAGTATATGACGAAACAGTATTCATTGGAGGACTGAAAGTGAACGATCAGGAAAAAGAGATACAGACATATAAAGAGCAGGGACGCGGAAAGAAGAAGAAGGGGCAGATCGCCGCGGAGCCTGAGAAATATAAGATCGACGAAACCAAGATGATCGGGTCGCCGAACATGCTTTCCACGGAGGAGAAACGTAACTTTACGCTCAGCGCGATGGCAAGGAAGTTCGGGACCATAGGCATCCTTGCCGTTATCATAGGACCGCTTGGTTCGCTTCTTTCGCTCGGAGCGGTGGAGATGATCTTCTCCAAGTACATGCTTGGCGCTTCATTTAACGAGATGATCGCGACATTTTACCGTCCGTTCATATACACGTGTGCAGGAGTGTTTTTCGGCATCGTGGGAATAGCGTGGCTGGTACATCACTTTGTATTCTCTGACAAGAAAGACCTCATCATCAGGGCGGACGATAAGATAGTCGAGGCAGGGATGGAGCCGGTCGAGATACCGAGACTGGACAGAGACAGAAACAGATTTATTGACGCCTTCTATCATCTGAAGACCCCGTACAAGCTGTCATATATTCTGATCGTTGCCGCAGTGGCGGCTTTGATCTTTGAAAGCATCGTAGTATTCCAGGCCGCGGCGAAGCAAAAGGTGATCACGGACACGGCAAGAGCCGAAGTCACGGCAAGGCTCGAGGAATCGCTGAGTGGTTTTGATCATCAGTCCGAGGACAAAGTCATGGCGTTCGTCGACAGGCACACGTTCAAGATCAACGGCAGGATCACGATGATCATAGACATCGACGAGAACGGAAAAGTCCTCGACTCATCATACCTGGTGAGATATAAAGGAAAGTACACGGTAAAAGAGCTGGAGAAGATGAAGTCAGAGGGCATCAGGAAAGAGTTCGAGAAGATCCACAAGACGACGGCGGACTATAAAGACCTTTTCGTATACCCGACGGTCACAGAAGTTCCGGTTGTGTTTTCCGACTACATGCTGAACTACATCGACAACATCCGCGAGAAGTCGGATTGGGAGGGAACGCAGGAAAGCACAGTCGGCAGCGACGACTACATCATGCACTGCAAGGTCAGCTACAGCGAAGGCAAGGACAAGGCCAGCCAGGACGACGACAGGATGACGGTCTCCTACGAGATCCAGAAAAAGAACTTCAAGCGCACCCAGTGGTAAAAGCGCAGGTAAAATTATAAACACAAGAAAAGAGCGGCTGTTTTGAGCCGTTCTTTTTATGCCAAATCGCCATTAGGCGATGTTGCGCAGATTTCAACGGTTACGCACAATCGCGGCTGTTTATCTCCAAAAGTACAACCAAAAAATCAAAAGATAAACAGCCGCAGCCGGCGAAAGTGGTGTTCATCAAAACCCGTCCGGGCACATTTAAAACGTGCATTTTCAGACAACTTTCTCCCAAGGCAGACCCCGCCCATGTTATTATATAATATAGGTGAGGCGAGGAAAGTTGGGCAGCAGATCAAAAAAGAAAAAGAGCAAGACCAGGGAAATATACGACGACATAGCGTTCACTTACAAGAAAATGGACGACGCGCCGTACAGGCTGGATGCGCAGGACTTAAGGAGCATGCAGAAGATGGAACATGCCCTGTATTTTATCATGCAGAAGATAACCGATCCGGAACTGACTCCGGAGTACTGTGCTGTCGCCGCAGGCTACGATGAAGAGTACTTCATCCGGGCCTTCAGAAGTTATTTCAATATGCCGTTCGGCAGATTCGTCACCAGGATGCGGCTCCACGAAGCCGCGCGGGACATCCGCGAAAACAACTTTCCGGGCGCAGTCGGAAAGAAGTACGGCTTCGCCAACGCCCAGAGTTTTTCCAAAGCATTCCGGAATGAATTCGGCATTTCACCGAGACAATTCTACAAGAGCAACTATCCTGTTCCTGACATGCCTTTCAGAAACAGGATCAAAGGCGTGGAAATATCCATGGAATACCGCCGTGTCAACGCGCTCCGCATAAGAGGGCAGGAGATCCCGGCCCCGCAGGGTGACAACACATACTTCATGGACCAGAGTGCTTTCATATTCAGAAGCGATTTCCCGAAGGAAGACTATCCCTGCCTCGACCTGACAGCGGACAAAGAGAAAGTCGGTATCTGGTGGTACGAGAAAGAGAAGAGCATGGAGTATGTTTTCGGTACTGTCGTTGAGAGGAGCTCGACGCCATACCTGGAGCCATCTGCGCCTGAACCGGATACCCCATATTATCGCGGCGACAAGGAGATCACCATCCAGGGCGGCAACTACGCAGTCTTTTCTTACAGAAGGCCGGAGGACAGCTCTGACATCAATCTCATGTCCCGTATCATGAACAGATATATATTCAAGGAGTGGGTACCGATCAACCGGAAAGTCACAAATACCATGGGCTTCACATATGAGACTTTTGACAGCGACCGGGTCTATATATATCTGCCGCTCTCGGAGGGCATGGGCATAGACGATGCAATGAAGCCGCAGAGGTGGAGCATCCAGGCCTGGTCTGACTATATAGACGAGAACATAACAGAAAACCTTACACTTGATTCTCTCGCGCAGGTCTCAGGCTACAGTACAGAAAACTACAGAGATGTTTTCTCCATGTACTATGGCATGACGCCGTCAGAATACATAACCAAAAGAAGGCTTTTACTCGCTTACAGTGAGATGGCGGCAGGCGCCGGGCAGGCAGAGACCCTGTCTAAATACAGATTTTCATCAATGCCATTCTATGAGAAAACATTCAGGTCATACTTTGGTAAAGCCCCGGACGAATACTCCCCGGAGGATACCATGCTGACAGACCTGATGGAATACTACGAGGTCAATAAAAAGCGCGTCCATGTGAGCTATCATAATGTGCCGGAGAAGCATGTCCTCACGCACTCCATAGAAGAGTCTGAAGACCGCTCCGTTCCAAACGATATCGTCGGCCGCATGCTTTACTGGTTCAACCGCGACTTCCCTGATTTCACCGCGATCAAAACCCTTTTCGGTAATCCTGAGGAGAAGGTGTTCATCTGGGGAGACCAGGCTGTGTACGAAGGAGATCAAAGACTTTATAAATATTATGTAGGGACAGTACTGAAAGAAGCCCTGTCCAAGGAGCAGGCAGAAGAACTGGAGCAGACATCCGGCGCGCATGAAGAGGTTATTCCGGGGGGAAGATATGCTGAGTTTTCTGTACCGGAGATCTCAGCAGACGATCTCCCGGATGAGACGGTTAGACTGCTGACGCGGTGTGCCTTCGGAGGCTATATAAACGAGAACAGATGGAGGATAGATCTGAAGAAAAGAACATTCATAGCTTGGCGTGACAGCAAGCCATATTTTTATGTTCCGGTAGTGCGCTGATACGTGCATTCCGGGACAACTTTTCCATAATGCGTATTTCAGCGGGTAATTCTATAATATTCTTAAGGATATAGAAAGGTCCCCTGAAAGCGCATTTTTTAAATGCGGGAGTCCTTTCTTACACCAGAAATAATTATGGCAATTTTAAGAACATATTTTTGGAAAGGAGAAATATTATGAGAAAGTTGTTAAATAACAAAATTATGATTCTGATTATGTCAGCGTTAATGATTATGATGTTGACAGTACCGGCTTTCGCACAGACGTATATGGATGATGGCTATGGAACGGCTGGCTCATTCAAACAAGGGCAGGCATCACAGTACAGCACGCCGAATGCTGTACACGTCACTGTAACGATCGAAAGCAAGAAACAGTCAAGTAATCAGATTACTTACCGCAAGATCCCTATCACATTACCTGCAGTAACAGGAGGGAAATCATATACTGTAAGAGATGCTTTAAAGGCTGTTCAGGACGATGCTGATAATCATCTTCAGTTCCTGGATGATGATGGCGATCCAATTACAAACACGTCTACTTACTTTAAATCAGTTAAAGACACAACTAACAATGTAACTTATAGCCCAAGTGGAATACTTACATCATATGATGGATGGTTCTTCAGACTTAACGGAAGAGTTGCACTTCACTATCTGTCTACAGATAACAATCCACTTGGCGGTACTATTGCGGATACATATTTGACCGATAATGATGAAATTAATGTGTATTTTGACAATTTGTATAGCGAATCTTTAGCATGCGAGTGTAATAAGATTTTTAGCGTAGACTATGATAGCTCTACTAACAAGACAACTGTCAACGTAAAGAGCGCATATGATTGGTTTACACCTGTTACTTATGCATGGCATATTGAAGACTTTGAAAATGTGAAGGATATAGATGTTGAGATATTTGATTCAACCAATCACAGCAAAGGAACTGCAACCACTGATTCTTCTGGAAATGCAGTAATCAATACGGGTGCATTAACTTCTGGCGAAACATATACTGTTTATGCATATAGTAGTGGTACCAGAACCGCTACAGGATATCTTATCAATACTACAGATTCAGTAGAATATACAGTGCCTGTAGTGTCACAAGAGGAATAGAGGTGGGATGAATGAATAGACTGAAGACGCTGGTTGTTGCAATCATTTTTATCCTAGTATTACCAGTTATTTCCTTTGCCGACAGTATTGATGATCCAAATAGTGATTGGTTTGCTGGCGAATTAACAAATGTTGATATAGAATCAGCAGAAATTCCCAGGAACTTTTCTTTTAATGATGGTAATGGTCAAGAATTCAAGTATTCTATTAATAAAATAAATACTGCTACATATAAGAACTATATGGATTTTGATTATATCATTAAAGTATTTGTTTCAAAAATCAATACCCCGGAGATGATTTGGTGGGATGTTGATGACTTGATTAAGGGATTTGATGATGAGTTGTCATGGTATTTGGCCGATCAGCCAAAGATAAGTCTTATTACTAGAGGCGCAGCTACACTATTAGAAGACAAGGAGGTCGCTACTCTAAAGAATGAATTGCCTGTACAATTAAACGTATCAAGACGTGTATATGGTCTTACAAGATACTTTAGTAATCATACAGATAATAGTAATGAAAATCCATATGATTATTATGCTGGAGATTATTTCACAGAACAAATGGTTCATGAAAAGCTGTGTTATAAACTTGAAAATATAAGCAGCAGAATGTCTGTGGAACAGGGGTACGGCTTCAAGATCCCATATTTTAAATGGGAGGATGTAAAAATAATAGACAAGTCATCTTGGGATTATAGTTTTCCAACTGAGTATAATTTTGGTGGCATCATTTATTTTGAATATGTGGAAGACAATATTCAAGCGGCAATTGAAACATTACCTGCAGCGGATGCCATTACGTTGGAAGACAAGGAAGCTATAGAGGCGGCTCGTACTCAGTATGATGACCTTTCTGATGAGAGTAAAGCTGAAATCACCAATTATGCTAAGCTACAGCTTGCAGAAGCAACTATAGCTAAACTTGAAGCAGAGCAGGAGCTTGCCGCAACCAAAACACAACTCTCCGCTGTCAGTGCACAGCTTGAAAGTGCTCTGTCAGATAACGTGACTGCACAGGATACCATAAAAGATCTTAAAGCCAAGGTAGAGAAGGCAGAAGCCGACCTTAAAACGGCTCAGGACAACCTGGAGGCTGCAAATAAAGCGATTGAAGAAGCCAAAGCCGCAAGCGGAACCAAAGAAAAAGAGATGCAGGAGCAGATCGACAAGGCAAATTCAGATCTTCAGACAGCTCAAAGCAGTCTGGACGATGCGAATGCAGCGCTCGCAGAAGCTCAGGAGACAATAAAGGTCCAGAAAAAAGCAGTTAAAGGCGTCAAGGCAAAAGGGCAGAAGAAGAAAGCTAAAGTAACATGGAAGTCAGCCGGCAAGGGATTCAAATATGAAGTATATTCATCAACTAAGATCTCTTCCAAATTCAAGAAAGCTGCTACTGTAAAGAAAACCGAGGCTGTGGTCAAGAAGCTGAAGTCCAAGAAAACATATTATATTAAAGTACGCGCATTCAAGACTATCAACGGCAAGAAGGTCTACACACAGTACAGCGATACTGTAAGCGTTAAGGCTAAATAAAAGATGATGCATAGAACTGCGGGGTGCCATATCACTATGGCACCTCTTGCAGTTCTCTGGTAATGAAAATGAGAAACCTGAAAGCAAAAATCACAGCTATAGCTGTTATCATAACACTTATTTTGCCCGTGTTCCCTGCGGGTGTTTTTGCTGATGAGACGCCGCAGATAACGGTCAAATCATCTCATTCTGCGACATATCAGAGCGCTGACTGCTGGGTCAACGTCAACGCGGAGATAACCGGAGCTGCAGAAGGAGACACTGTGACGTTCTTCCTTACAAACAGTAGTACAGGTACAGAAGAAGAACCAGTTTCGGAAGAAACTGTCGTAAGCTGTGCCGTCTCAGAGCTCCCTGCTTCCATGCCGGAAGTCGTCATGGGCGGAAGCAGATCCCTGGGCTTCATGATCAGCGGGGTTCCGGCAGGTCAGTACTATATAGGCTGCTGCCTGACATCCGGAGAAACCAGAACATATGCGTATAAAAGTTTTACTGTATATGGTTCCATCTCTTCGTTTGCGAGCGCATATAAAGACAAGCTTATTGCCCATTACCGGAACGATCTTTTCTGGAGAGATTCAGAATACGTCGGCCTGTCTATGAGTACGGGCAACGAGACCGGTATAGATTGGGAAGCGTGGATGTTCACTGCTCTCGGCTACAGTGTTGATTCATCGCTGCTCGCGGGGTCGGACGGCAAGACGTATCTTGACCATACCGAAGAGGCAGTATCTGACAGCTCAGATCTTACGATCAAAGACTATTTCAGATACATCACAGCGCTAGCCGCCTGCGGGGAAGACCCGAGATCGTTCAGGGGTAATAACCTGATCGCTGGAATGATGTCCAGAGCAGCACAGCAGAATCTGGTCGCAAACGCCGGGAGCATAGACCTGCTTTCGTTGTCATACTTTGTTCTGGCATGCAGGATAGCAGGCGTTACCGAAGAAGAAGGCTTTTCGGCTGCTGATCAGAAGATATGTTATGAGGCCCTGATCAACGACTACGATAAGACTATAGGGACCGGTGACAGAACTAAGTATATTAACGCTGACAACTATGCGATGTCAGTCCTGCCGCTCTGCTTTGACGTTGATGACACAGAGCTCCAGTCCGAAATAAACGCAGCGAAAAATCAATTGGTGCGCGTGTTTTCTGAAGAGTATATGTTCGCAAACGGCGCGATAGAATACGGAAGGCCGGGGAGTGATAACACAAGGTTTGGCTATGCCAACGCTGATTCAATCGCAGTATTCATCAACACGCTCGTGCTGATGGGATATACCGCTGCAGATCTAGAGGGCTACGCGTGGCAGAAAGAATATGGAAGCCTTATCACGGCGTTCATATCACAGATCCTTGATAACGGCGGTGCTGTTTACGGCGATGTGGAAAACAGGATGGCGACATACCAGACGCTGGGTGCACTGGTTGACCTGATCAACGGTAAGTCATGCTTCGCGGTCGCCGCAGATAAATACAGAGCAAATTATCCAGATTATTTCAACGGTGGTTCGCAGGGAGGACAGGACGATCCTCCGGGACCTGTAGATCCTCCTGGGCCAATAAACCCTCCTGGGCCTTTAGATCCGGATGATCCAACATATGAACCTGACGGCGACCCAATAACAGCATATGTGACCGTAAGCAAAAATGGGGACTTTGTGAAAGGCTGTGATGACACGATTCTTATGCATGTACCTGTAAGGTTCGGCTATTTCGACCTTGCGAAGTACGGCCTTCAGGATTTCAAGCGTAAAGATGATAAGGCAGGTCAGCCGACACTCCTGCATCTTCTGATCAGGCTCACGGAACAGTATTATCTCGGAAGGACCATGACGACGGAAGATCTTGCCTCTGATGCATTCAGGGTATCAGGTTCTTTCGGAAGCCTGTATCTGGAGAATTTCTGGGGTCACAACGATGAGCTCATGTATTTCGTGAATCATGAGTTTCCAATCATGACGCCGGGGACCGGCGCTACATGCGACTATATAGTCATGAGCGCAGGCGATGAAGTCGATCTGGCCATGTTCACGGAAACAGGATTTGAAGAAGACGGAGCCTTCACGAATTTTGATAAAGAAGAAGTAAGGACAAAAGAAGGAGAAGCCGTAAGCCTGACACTCAGAGGAGTTCCGATGAATGAAAGCGTCAGCGGTGCTTCCGCAGATCCGGTGCCGATGGCAGGAGAAACTATCAGGATCAGCTCCGACGGCGGAGCGACCTGGCAGGACACCGGCATTAAGACAGATGAAAGCGGTGCCGTATCGCTTACATTTGACAAAGCGGGTACATATCATGTATCAAACAGCCCGGAAGGAAACACATATAAACATATCGCACCTGCGGCATGTAAAGTGACAGTCGATGTAGACGAAGAGAAGGCTGAAGAGGAGCGCCGGAAAGAGGAAGAGCGCAAGGCGAAAGAGGAAGCAGTCGGAAAGGCCAACGAGCTTCTTGCCCAGGTCTCAGAACTTGATGCCGGCGGATATACAGCTGAGAGTTACAAGGCAGTCATGGACGCAGGAGCAGCGCTCGAGGCGTTGCTCTCGAAAGAGGATTCTGCGAGCACGGAGATCAACACCGCCCGAGCAGCGCTGGAGGAGGCGGTTTCAGGACTTGTTCAGATGAAGCCGAATGCTCTGAAGGTTACGAGGAAGAACAAGACATTCCGCGTCAAGAATCTGAAGAAAGCCAGGAAGTCATATAAGGCTGTTACCGTAAAAGGCGCCAAGGGCAAGGTCACATACAAGATAAGCGGAAACAAGAAATCCAGGAAAGCCCTGAAGTTCAACAAGAAGAACGGAAAGATCACGGTGAAGAAGGGCACTAAGAAAGGCACCTACAAGCTGAAGATCCGCGTAAAGGCTGCAGGTACCGCGCTATACAAGGCCGGAAGCAAGGCCGTTACCGTCAAGGTCAGAGTGAAATAACATCATGGCGAAACCACTGTTATATACAAAAGAAGAGCTGATCGGTATCCTGATTTCCAAGCAGAAAAAGCTCGGACGTAAGCCGAAGAAAAGCGACATGTCGGACGTACTGAAGGTGCAGTACCGTAAGGCTTTCGGCAAATGGTGCTATGCGCTGGAAGCCGCAGGGCTTTCGGTGCCGTCAGAGCGCGTGCTTGCCAGACGGCAGCGCCAGAAACTTCGGCACAGGGAAAGGCGCCGGACCCCATGTACTTATAAAATCAATGCTAATTTAAAGTCAACTTTAGATTAGCATAAAAAACATGCATTTTTAGACAACATTTTTTCAAGCAGCCTCCAACTGCAGTACTATATACTATATTATATAGATATAGGTATAGCGAGACATCGACAGGAGAGGCTTTTGAAAGTGGGATTCGGAAGCAGTGACAGGATCTATGACGATATAACATACAGGTGGCAGGACATCAACGACGCACCGTATGAGCTTGACATGTCCGAACTCAAGAGCATGCAGAGAATGGAGCGTGCTCTTGATTTTATTTTGCAGAATCTTGACGACCCTGACATGACGATAGATGACTGTGCCAGAGCCGCGGGCTACAATAAGGAATATTTCAACAGAGCCTTCAGAGATTACTTCGATGTCCCGTTTGCCAAATTCGTCGGCAAGCTCCGTCTCAGACAGGCCGCCCGCGAGATCCTGAACGGCTACTACGAGGAAGCTGTCAGCAAGAAGATCGGCTTCCTGAGCATACAGAGCTTCTCCAAGGCTTTCCGCAAGGAGTTCGGCGTGTCGCCGAGACAGTTCAGGACAGGCGGCTACGACGTTCCCGACATGCCTCTCCGCCGCACCATCAAAGGCGTCGAGATCTCTCTGGAATATAAAAAGGTCAATGCGTTCCGCATGAAGGGGATTAAAGTCGACCCGCCGATGGGAGACGACACCTTCCTGATGGATCAGAATGCTTTTGTTTTCAACGAAACTTTCCCTAAGGATGAGTACCCCGGTCTCGACCTGTCGCCTTACACCGAGAAGATCGGCATATGGTGGTACGACCAGAAGATGACATACGTCTTCGGCCCTGTGACCGGAAGAAGCGGGACCGTATACATGGATCCGGAAGATACAGCGGAAAAGGCCCCAGCAGGAGGATCAAAAAACAGGTGGGGACTTGAAACCACCGACCTGACCATCCAGGGCGGAGACTATGCGGTGTTCTCATACCCGAGGCCGGCAGACAGCACAAAGATATACCGGATGTCCAGGATACTGTCGCGCTTTGTGTCCAGAGAATGGATACCGATGAACAGAAAAATACGTAATACGATGAGTTGCTCATATGACGCTTTTGACAGTAATCGTGTATATCTCTATATACCGCTTTCAGGGGGCATGGGGATCAGCGACGAGCTGAAGCCGAGGCGGTGGAGCGTACAGTCCTGGTCGAGATACATTGATGAGAACATAACTGAAGACCTGACGCTTGATTCACTGGCGCTTGCCGCCGGCTACTGTGCCAGAAACTACCGTGACGTGTTCTCCATGTATTACGGCATGACGCCGACGGAATATATCAGCAAAAGACGGCTTTTGCTCTCTTATGAAGAACTGTCGGCAGGAGAAGACGAAAAAGCGGTCATGGCGAAGTATCATTACAAGTCGAAAAGGCAGTTCGACCATGAATATGAAGAAACGTTCGGCAAGGCACCAGACGGGCAGCCGCCTGCCGTCGACATCCAGACCGACTTCATGTCATTCTATGAGACCAACATCAAAAACATCAGGATCAGCATCTGCAAGGAAAACAGCCGCCATATCCTGATCCATTCCATCGAGGAGACCGCGAACAAAGAGATCCCTGACGATCTGATAGGCCGGATGATCTACTGGTTCACACATGAATTCGACGACTTCAAGCCGATACGGAACAAGTTCGCGGAGCCCGAGGAGAAAGTCTTCATCTGGGGCAGCGAGCCTGCATATGAAGACGGCAAGCCGATCTACAAATATTATGTGGGCGGAGTATTGAACGGCTATCTCGGATCTGAGTCGGCTCCGGCGGATACAGACCCTTCGATCATGCGTGAAGAGGATATTCCGGGAGGCCGATACGCAGTATTCTCCACGCAGGAAAAGACAGACGACAAACTCCCGGAAGACGCGGCTCGCCTTCTTACAAGATGTGCCTTCGGCGGCTACATAAGCAAAAACAGGTGGCGCATCGATCTCACACGCCGGACATTCATAATCTGGCGCTCCAATAAACTCTTCTTCTTCGTACCAATCGTACGTTGATCCTTTTCAGTAAACATCCGGAATCATAAAACATACAAAATCAGACAACATTTTTTCAATGCGCTCCGTAAGGGCAGGACCATATACTAAAAGTATGGAAAACTGTAAACTCCTGTCCCCCAGGGAGTTTTTAAGTTGTTTGAGAAAGGAGAATATGTGATGAAGAAAGAATTAAAACGCATCAGCCTGTTGCTAATCCTGGCGCTGATGCTGTGCCTGACCGCGGGTCTTACAGCGGTGTTCGCAGAAGGAGAGGAGGGAGAGGCGGACAACACGCCCGATATCAGCGAGACGATTAAAAGCCTCACCTTCCATTCCAAACTGAATGATAAAGATTATCCATGGACCAAGGCAGAAGATGGCAGCCTGGTCCTGAATATCGATGATGTAGCATATACGAAAGATTTTACCGCTAAGGCAGAAGCAGCAGATCCAGAGAATAAGGTATGGCTGGTAATAACGGCAACAGTAGCAGGTAGACAAATATGCAGAAGTTTTGAACTCACATCAGACGAATGGTTCCATAATACAGTAGATTTTTCATATACTGTATCTGAGAGCCAATTTTACTTATTTGTAGGAAAAACGAAACCAAGTAACAAATATCCAATTGTCATTCCTGATAATGATTATATGTATACTGTTAGAACTATTCTCAAGCCGGCTTTAAAAAGCATGGAAATAGTTGATAACGATACGCTGCTACCAGAGTTTGCCTGGAACCAGCATGAATATACAGTATACATACCTGAAGAACAGGAAACAGTAACTATTAATTGTGAGAGCGCAGCTCGAAATGGAAGGAATGAGGCACAAATAACATATAACGGTGAAGAAAATAAAGAAATACCTATTGTCTGGAACTATAACGATGAGATGGATATCAACATACATCTGGCTAATACCATGGATTCATCAGACTATATTATACATCTGAAGAAGGAACCTGATGAAGATATTCCGGCATTTATATTACAGCCAAGAGACGCAACATATTTTGATGTTGACACTCCTGAAAGGCTGACTGTACGTGCTACAGCAAACGAAGATGTTACATACCAGTGGTATAAGAGCGATACGGAAGAATATGAAAACGGAATGGCAATACAGGGTGCTACGGAAGCATATTATACGCCGGAAATTCCTTATGTAGGAGAAATACAGGAAAAGAAAGAATTCTATTTTTGCAGAGCAACCAGTGTGAAAGGAGAGGAATACGTAGCTGACAGCGAATTTGCAACTATAAGCATTAAGCCTGACCCAACACCATACGACATGGTTCTAATGGAAGAAGATGGAGGTGAAATACCTGAAGAAGGTTTTACATATAAAGTAGGAGATGAAAGTGAGCATATTAAGGTAGCCGCAAAAAGTCGCGCAAAAGGTGGTACATGGAAGTATTTGTGGAACTGGATGCATTCTGGCGAGGAAGGACGGAGTACTTATACATATAGTGAGACTGATACAGTTGCTATACCGACAGATCACGAATACGATAGTACTTTTGCATGCCATGTACAATATATATATGATGGTGAAACATATGAAGTCAGTAAAGATGTGGCGCCAGTGATGGTGTATACTGATAAGGCTCCTGAGATTGTTGATCTTAAATTTAATCCTATTAATCAGCGTAAAGTTGTTGGCTCGCCAGTAAGCATTATAAATTTTTCTTTCTGCTCTTCAGAAAGCAATGGTGAAAATAACTGGAGCACATCCTGGCAGATCAGCGAGGATGGTGTGGAATATAATGATATCACAGCCTCCGATACTGGTTTCATTATACCTTTGAATGCAAATGTAATAGGCAAATTCACTCCAAAAGAACAAGAAGGCACTCATTACTATAGATTGAAGATTGATCTTACATACACAAGTGTTACAGGTGAAATATATCAAGCAGAAACAGTATATAGTCCTGAATTATGTGTTCAGTTTTTTGAATCGATAATTCCATTCGACGGAGACGGTACAGAAACAAAGCCGTACCTTATCGAAACAACAGAGGATCTGGAGGTATTAAGTGCGCTTGCAGATGCAGGTGATAATTTCAAAAATAAATATTTTCTGTTTACCGAGGATATAACACTTCCGGTCGATTGGCAGCCTATCGGGAGCAGTACGGAAAAATTCAGTGGAAACATCGATGGTGGCGGACATCTGTTGACTATTCCAGTAGGGGAAAAGTGTCTTCTGAAAAATGCAAGGGAAGCCACAGTATCCAATCTGGATATATTTGGAGAAAGAATAGAAGGATACGGCCTTGTAGAGTATTATGGCGTTGATTATGGCCCACATAATGATTACTCAGAATGTCCATGGACAATTAAAATCAACAATGTAAATATAAAATCAGGAAGTCGTCTGCTTCAATCCGGCTTTATTGGAGGCTGGGCATCAGGTCATAATTTCATATGGATAACAAATTGTACAGTCGAGGATGACGTTGTAATTGGATGTGACAAAAATGCAAGTGATATCGGTTCCTTTGCAGGAAGCGTTAACGCCTATATATACAATTGTACGAGTCATGCGACAGTATATGGTAACAACCGTGTTGGTGGTATCGCTGGTGCTAAGAACCAGAGTATGGGACCGTTTGAGATCAAGAACTGTGTCTTCGATGGAGAAGTTATAGCGACGGGTGCCTATGTAGGTGGTATTGCAGGCGGGGGATATGTTTCAAATGCTCCTAATTCCCCATGTGTAACAGTCCAAAATTGTATCTGTACAGGTAATGTAACAGGCGGAAATCTAGTTGGCGGTATTTTCGGTGGAGAAGGTGGAGTTACGGTATGTTGGGATAATGGTATAGGATATATCCAGAACAATTTGTTTACAGGAACAATAAAATCAACGGGCGATAGAGACGGCGGAATAATTGGAAATATGAGCTCGCTGGATAAATATAATATCATAAGCAACAACTATTACCGAGAAGGCTGCGGGGCTGAAAAAGGAATAGGCGGCTACTGGTATTATTTTGAAGATAGGAAAGCGCCCGTTTTTACTGACTACGAATCCCCATTTGCTTCTGATGATATTGAATATAAAAACGCAGCAGAATTCAACCGTCACGATGACCCTGCGGGTGCTGATGCTGACAAACTCGCGAAGGCTGTATCTGCTGAAGAACTAAGAGATGGAACCATCACCGACCTTCTGAATAACGGTGAGAACAGTTTCCATAACTGGACTCAGGATGAAGATCATCCGACGATCACTAGCGACCCTGTCGCATATGAGCTCGTTATTGGTGGCGAATTCAAGTCAGAATATGTACTTGGTGATGACCTTGATCTCACAGGAATTGAGTTCACAGCTACGATGACAGACGGTACTACGGTTCACCCAACACTGGACGATGTAACAGTTGAAGGATATGACAAGAACACACGTGGCAACCAGACGCTGAGGTTCACATACGGAGCGGCTACAGCAGAAACAGTCGTGAAGGTACTGAAGCCTGAAGTACCTGTTGATCCGGATGATCCTGAACCGCCTGCAGTTAATACTATCAATGTTACATTCACACTGCTCGGAGACACAGCACATGGCTTTGATCCTGACCATGAGCCACACTGCCTCGCAGGAGACAACCTCACGCCTTGGATCAGCAACATGCAGCTTAAGGTCGGCATCAACGATACAGTCTGGGATGTAATGCAGAAAGTCGCAGAGAAGGACAGCAAGCTCAGCTGGTCCAATCCGTCAGGAAACTACATCGACTTTGTTACATACGACGGAGTAACTATCGGGGAATTCACGAACGGACAGCTGACAGGCTGGATGTATACACTGAACGGAACACATCCGCATCTCGGAGTGTCGGAACAGTATCTGGAAGACGGAGATGTTATCGTATTCCACTACACAGACGACTATACTCTGGAAGAAGGATCTGATCAGTTCGGCGGAGAAACGATGGGCGACAACCTCACGGATGCCAAGGCCAAGATCAAAGCCCTTCCGGGAGCAGGCAGCATAACGCTCGACGATGAGGCACTGGTAGTCGCTGCAAGAGAGGCATATGACAAGCTTACTGCGGAAGAGAAAGTCAAGGTATTCTCCAAGGAGCTCGCTAAGCTCACAGCCGCTGAGGAAGCTATCGCAAAGCTGAAAGAAGAAGCAGCTGAGGCAGAAAAGAAAGCTAAAGAAGAAGCTGTCAAAGAGGCACAGGAACTTATCGCTGAAGTCGACAAGCTCGTCGCTGACGATTATACAGCAGACAGCTTCAAGGCAGTGACAGACGCCAAGGCTGCGCTCGAGGCATTACTTGCTGATGAGAAATCCACAAGCGCTGATATCATAGCTGCCAAGACCAGGCTGGTCGAGGCCGTCACAGCGCTGAAGACAAAAGGACAGGAAGCTGATGATGTTGAGAAGGCCAGGACCGCAGCTGCCGCAGCGATTGCAGCAGTCGATAAACTCAAGGCATCAGATTACACTGCAAAGAGCTTCAAGGCAGTGACAGACGCCAAAGCAGCGCTCGAGGCTTTGCTCGCGAAGACTGACGCGAAGAGCACAGAGATCGATGCTGCCCGCGCTTCACTTGAGAAGGCAGTTTCAGAACTTGTCCAGATGAAGAAGAACACTTTGAAGGTGACAAGAAAGAACAAGACATATCGCGTCAAGGCGCTGAAGAAAGCGAAGAAGTCTTATAAGGCTGTTATCGTAAAGAAAGCAAAGGGCAAGGTCACATACAAGGTGACTGGAAACAAGAAGTCTAAGAAGGCCCTGAAGTTCAACAAGAAGACCAGGAAGATCACGGTGAAGAAGGGTACGAAGAAAGGTACATACAAGCTGAAGATCCGCGTAAAGGCAGCAGGCACCGCGCTTTACAAAGCCGGCAGCAAGACCGTGACCGTGAAGGTAAGGGTGAAGTAAAGCCATGGCTAAACCGTTACTATACCCAAAAGAAGAGCTTATCAGAATGCTTATCGTAAAGCAGGAGAAGCTCGGCCGGAGACCTAAGAAAGCCGATCTTCCGGACTACCTGAAGGTGGAGTATCGTAAAGCTTTCGGCAAATGGTGCTACGCGCTGGAGGCCGCAGGCCTGTCAGTCCCGTCCGAGCGCGTGCTTGCCAGACGGCGCCGCCAGAGACAGCGGCACCGCAGAAAATAACGCGTACTCGTAAACCGGTGCCGCCAGAAACAACGTCACCGCAATAGGTAGCGCATGTTCGCAAGACGGCACCGCAGAAGATAGCGCGTAGAAGCATTGAAAATACAGCCGCATCGCCTAATGGCGATGCGGCTGTTTGCGTCTATGCGATTATTGGTATCTATGCGGCTGTTTGCGTCCACGTGATCTGATTTGTCTCTGTCTCAGTAATTCCTCTGCCATTCAGACCTGAGCCTCCTCCCGTAGTTAGTTGAGTCTGTCGCTGCTTCATATATATGTGGTCTGTACCAGGATCCCATGTCTTCTACATATACAAATTTACTGTTTCCATCGGTAAACGCATACAAATATCAAGATTCTTCTTGATTTGTATAGCAAAACCCTTGAAAAAGCCGCTTTTTAAGGGCTTATTTTATACAAGTTAGATAAAACAATTTAAGATTCGATACAAATAGAGGATTTTGATCAGATTTGTATAACACCCTACAACGCCCCATCAGGTTAACTTCATGGTCGATATATCGACTCGGCAAAGAAAAGCGCTGTGAAGTCCGTTTTGGCGGTCGGCCGTTTTCTAACGAATCATAGGCATTAGCAGTGAATTGTCATTTAGTGCAACAACCCCTGCGTCCATGCGATTGTTAGTGTCCTTGCAGTTGTTTGTGTCTATGCGGCTATGATATGGTGAGTTCCGGATACTACTTCGCTTCTATATCTGAACACGCGCCAGCTTATCCTTAACGGCGTCTTCTATGAAGCTGTTCAGACTCTGCCCATGAGTTATAGCATATATTGCGGCTTGCCTGTGAATGTCTGCGTTTTTAAATCTTACGTTCAGGCTGCCTTTATATGCTTTTTCGGGTTTTTGATTTTCCCTCTCACATAAAGACAAATAGTCATCAACTGCACCGTGAAAATCACTAACCAGTTCCTTTGCGTTGGTACCTTCGTATGAGATCAACGATCTTATCCCTTGTACTTTACCAAAGAAAATCCCGTCACTCTCAGAGAATTCTACACTTCCGATATATCCTTTATATTCCATGATGTTGTTCATATCAGATCCTCCTTTTTCAGTTGTTCAATCAGCTGTTTTATCTGATAGTTTAAAAGCTCT
>CAYMBU010000002.1:0-48999 GCA_964388765.1 uncultured Eubacterium sp. | reverse complement strand
AACGGCTAAAGCACTCGTATCACCTACTGTTTACTTTTTATCATGCCTCCTTATAACTCACAGAAATCTTTCAGGATCGAAAGCCCGACTTCTCCGCTCTTCTCCGGGTGGAACTGGCATCCTATCACGTTTCCTTCGGTCACTGCGGCCGTAACTGTCTTTCCATAATCACATGTCGCGGCAAGCTGAGACTCGTCCGCGTCACCGTAAAATGAATGGACGAAGTACACGAACGCTCCATCAGGCACATCTTTGAAGACAGGATTCTTACTGCCGTGGAACTCCAGCGAGTTCCATCCTATCTGCGGGATCTTGTACCCTTCCGGAAGATATCCCTGAAGCGGCCTGACAGTGCCTTTGATCAGCCCGAGACCTTCGTGTTCTCCGTACTCCAGGCTTTGCTCGAACAGAAGCTGCATGCCGAGGCATATCCCCATGAGCGGCTTGCCCGCGTGCGCCTCTTCACATATCACTTTATCGAGTCCGCGCTTCGCAAGCTCTGCCGCGGCGTCTCCGAACGCTCCTACGCCCGGGAGGATCATGCGATCCGCCTTTCTTATCATTTCTATGTCGCCGGTGATCTCTGCCTCAGCGCCTATATGCTTCAGTGAAGACGCCAGAGAAAACAGATTGCCGGCGCCGTAATCAATAATCGCTATCATCCCAAGACTCCTTTACAGAACTCCTTTTGTCGAAGGTATCTCGTCCGCGTATTCCGGATCGATCTCAACTGCCTTTGCCAGTGTCCTGGCAAGAGATTTGAACGTACCTTCAATGATATGGTGTGAATTCTCTCCTGCAAGCTGTACTATGTGGAGCGTCATGTTGGAATTTCTGACAAAGCCAAGCATGAACTCTTTCACCAGTTCTGTATCGAATGTCCCGACTCTCTGTGTCGGTATGTCAAGTCCGTAAGCCAGATAATCGCGGCCGGAAATATCTACTGCAGTAAGTATGAGCGCCTCATCCATCGGTAGAGTCGTGTCGGCGTAGCGCCTGATACCCTTCTTGTCCCCAAGTGCTTCGCTGAAAGCCTGTCCGAGCGAGATACCGATATCCTCGACCGAGTGATGGTCGTCGACATAGTTGTCACCGTCACACCTGACCGCAAGGTCGAACCGTCCGTGTCTCGCGAAAAGCGTGAGCATGTGATCCAGGAATCCTACTCCCGTATCTATCTTGCTTTTGCCTGTGCCCTCAAGAGTAAGGCTGATGCTGACCTTTGTCTCAGCAGTATCTCTTCTGATCTCTGCGTTTCTCATCTGTACTTCTCCCGTCTCAACTGACCTTATTCGTCCGTCCCGGACTCATATTCTTTTATTATATCTGTAAGCGCGTCGATGAGCCTGTCCATCTGCTCTTTTGTTCCGATGGATATCCTGTTGTATCCCCGGATCCTGTCGCGGTCGAAATGTCTTACCAGGATGCCGCGCTTCTTCAGCTCTTCATATATGTCGGCACCCTTGATGTCCGGGTGTTTGGCGAACACAAAGTTCGTACTGGAAGGAAGCACTCTGAATCCCATCTCCATCAAAGCATTCCTTGTGTATCTTCTGTTCTCCCTTATCGTCATGCAGTTCGCCGCATAATACTCTTCGTCGTCCAGCGCAGCCTCGGCGAGTGCGAGCGAAACTGAATTCACGTTGTACGGGCTCTCCGACTGCTGTATCTTCAGAAGATCGGCAATAAGACCTTTGTCAGCGATCGCAAATCCCACACGGCCGCCGGCAAAGCTCCTCGATTTGGAGTATGTCTGGCTGATGATGAGATTATCATACTTCTTTATCAGAGGGACCGCTGTCTCCCAGCCGAAGTCGATATAAGCCTCGTCGATCAGTACCACGTGGCCGCTGTTTGACTTTACTATCTTCTCTATGTCCGAAAGCTGTAGCGCTATGCCTGTAGGCGCGTTCGGGTTCGGGATCACGACGTTCGCTCCCACATCCATGAAGTCCTCAGGGTCTATGGTCATATCGCCTCCGACCGGTATCGTGCTGAAGCTCACGCCGTGCAGTCCGCACAGTATCTCGTAGAAATTGTATGTGATGTCAGGGAATACGACTGTCGGCTTGCTTCCCTGCTGCCTGCCGATCGGATCGAACGCCATGAATGCATAGTCGAGCACGTCGTCGGAGCCGTTCGTAACGAGCACGTTCTCCGGCTTCACATCGTATTTCTCAGCGATCTTCCGCCGCAGCGACATGCAGAACGGGTCCGGATAGAACCTCATGCCGGCGACATCAAAATCCTTCAGAGCCTTTATCACCTTCGGCGAAGGCGGAAACGGGCTCTCGTTGGTGTTCAGCCTGATGTACTCTCTGTCATCCAGCTGCTCGCCGGCCTCATAAGCCTTGAAGTCTTTATATCTTTCTGTAATATATCTGCTCATTATGGTGCTCCTGCTGTATTATCGGCAAACGTCCAACAATATGATCTATTTCTTCTGCTCGCGGCGGACAAGGACGCTTCTAGCGTGTCCGTGCAGCCCTTCCTCTTCAGCGAACCTCGCTATCTTGTCCGCCACTTTATCCAGCGCTTCTGCTGTGTAGTATGAATACTGGGAGCGCTTGGTGAAGTCGTCTACCGAAAGCGCGCTGTAGAACCTTGCCGTGCCGCTCGTCGGAAGCGTGTGGTTAGGTCCGGCGAAGTAATCGCCAAGCGCCTCAGGGCAGTTCTTTCCGAGGAATATCGATCCGGCGTTCCTGATCTTGTCAAGATACGCGAACGGCTCGTCAACGCAGAGTTCCAGATGCTCCGGAGCGATCTCGTTGGCTACCTTTATGACTTCAAGAAGATCGTCTGCGACGATTATCTTACCGTTGTTCTCCACCGATGCTCTTGCTATCTCCTCACGCGGGAGCTTCTTAAGCTGGACTTCCAGCTCTTCAGCGACACCGTCAGCCAGCTCCTGTGAATCTGTCACAAGGACCGCGGTCGCGAATTTATCGTGTTCCGCCTGTGAAAGCATGTCTGCGGCTACTACGACCGGATCACAGCTTCCATCAGCTATTACCAGGATCTCGCTCGGCCCCGCCACCATGTCGATGGCGACTTCACCGAACACCTGCTTCTTGGCTTCCGCCACAAAAGCATTGCCCGGGCCGACTATCTTATCTACCTTTGGTATAGTTTCTGTGCCGTATGCCAGCGCAGCTACAGCCTGCGCTCCGCCGACCTTGAATATTCTCGTTACACCCGCGATCTTAGCAGCCGCAAGTATGGCCGGATTGATCTTCCCGCCTGTGGCAGGAGTCGTGATTATGATATCTTCACAGCCCGCGATCTTGGCAGGAATACAGTCCATCAGAACTGTGGACGGATACGCCGCTGTACCTCCCGGTACATATACTCCGGCACGCTGGATCGGCATTACCTTCTGCCCCAGCACGATCCCGTCCTTCTCGCTTATTATGAAGCTGTTCCTCTTCTGGCGGCTGTGGAAGTCCCGGATATTGGCTGCAGCCTCCTCCATTACGCTGATGAGTTCCGGGTCCGTGGAATCATAGGCTGCCTGGATCTCTTCCGCGCTTACTTCCAGATCTTCAGAATCGTTCTTATCGAACTTCCTGTTATATTCCAGAAGAGCCTTGTCTCCATTCTCTCTGATGTCCGCGATTATGCCGGCGACTATATCCTCGACGCCTGTAGGCATCTTAGTCCTGGAAAACAGTTCTTTTGGATCGACTTCTCCGTATCTGTACTGCCTTATCATTATTCTCCCTCTCTCTTCTGTACTATATCTGAAAGTGCCTCTGTAAGCCGCTCGACTGCGGCTGTCTTGAACTTGAAGCTCGCTTTGTTCGCTATGAGCCTCGCGCTGATCGGAACGACCTCCTCGATCTGTACAAGCCCGTTCGCTTTAAGCGTGCCCCCTGTCTCCACAATGTCGACTATCACATCTGACAGGCCGAGAAGCGGCGCCAGCTCTATCGATCCGTGGAGCTCGATTATGTCTATATCTCTGCTCTTCCCCGCGTAGAATCTCTTTGCTATGTTGGGGAATTTGGTCGCTACCCTGAGCGTCATGTCAGCGTTGTCACGAAAGCCTTCCGGAGCTGCCACCATCATTCTGCATTTACCCAGGCCAAGGTCGAGAAGCTCATATATGTCCGGCTGATGCTCGAGCAGGATATCCTTTCCCGCTATCCCTATGTCAGCCGCGCCTCTTCCGACATATACCGCCACATCCGACGGCTTGACCCAGAAGAAACGCACGCCCTTCTCCTCGTTCTCAAAAAACAGTTTCCTGCTGTCTTCCATAAGGTCCGGGCATTCGTACCCGGCTTCACGGAACATGTCATATACCTGTTCTCCGAGGCGCCCCTTTGGAAGCGCTATATTGACCATCTGATCCAATTGATCCTCCTGCTATTCCAGCTCTTCTCCGGAGACTTCCTTCAGGTCTCCGTCCTGGAATCTCACTATTTCTCCGTATGTCAGTTTTTCCGGTATGCCTCTTTCCGCAAGCACGGTCTTTCCCTCTGATCTAAGGGTGCTGCTCACACGGCTCAATGCTTCTATGTCTGTATCCTCATCATATATTATGAGGACGTCCACGTCGTTCTTCTCTGCCGGCGGCGCAAGCCTCTCAAGCGCATCAACGGAGACCGAAAATCCGACCGCGCCGCATTTTTTGCCCATGCGCTTCATGAGGTTGTCATATCTTCCGCCCGCAATGACGGGCTTTGATACTCCTTCAACAAAGCCATCGAACATGATGCCGTTATAGTATCCCATCTCGTTTACGACTGAAAAATCAAAGCGGACATTTCTGGCGAGATCTTCCGCCTCCAGCACGTCTCTTACGCATTTCAGCTGATCAAGCGCTTCCTCTGAGACCATGTCTGAGATCTCCGGAAGGACCTTATCCATATCGCCGTAGGTTTTCACGAGTCTGACGATCTTGTCAGCAGCTTCTTCCGGCACGCCGTCTGCTTCGCAGAGCTTTCTGATCCCGTGCGCGTTCTTCTCTGCAAGACAGTGCAGCACGCGCTTCTCTTCTGAAGGCGAGAGCTTCAGCTCGTCAAGCACCTCTCTTACGATCGCCATGTGTGAAATGTCCAGCACGTAGTCGCTGCTTATCAGTTCCAGGCTCCTTGCCGCAAGTATCAGGACTTCACATTCGTCGTACTCGTCCACATCGCCCATGCATTCTATCCCCGTCTGCATGATCTCCTTGAAATCATGGGAATAGCTGCTCATTCTGTAGACTTCATCGTCATAATATATCTTGCTTGTAACACCCGGGTGCCACTCTGCGTCCTTGGCGACGGAAAGCGTGACGTCAGGCTTGAGTGCCATCAGATGCCCGTTAGGATCCGTAAAAGTGAGGATCCCGTCGTTCGACAGAAAATCCTTATTGTCTGAATAGAGCTCATAGTCCTCGAACTTCCCCGCCTTGAATTCCTTATATCCGTAGCGGCTGAAAAGATCTCTGAGATCATATATGGCTTTCTCGCCGTTTTTCATTACCTTACTGTAATCAGTCATTTGATCCTTCCTTATCGTGCGTTTCCTGACCCGCACCGTTCCCCCGGATCTCTTCCGCCGTAATTTTTCGCCGAACCGTTTCTGCAGACTCATTTCCTCCGCATCTTTTACCCGACTCGTTTCAGGTACCACAAAATTTATGCGGTATTATTCGCACTGTAACAGTTTAACACGTTAAATCGATAGTGTCAAACAACGAAGTGACGCTGACCCGATTCTTCTGGTGGTGGCAGATACGGAAATGATGGTGGCATGGCCACTACTGAGCTACAACAAATGATACTTAAGCGCACAAAAAGTGAACGCACAAAAAAGTGGCCCGTTAAGGCCACTGACTTAGTTTTACATTCTATCTGTCACCAATTTCAATCATCGTCGTCCCGGTCGTCATCATCGTCGCGTTCATCATCACGGTCGTCATCATCGTCGTCATCCCGATCGCTGCTACGGCTCTTCCGACTACTCCGGCTGCGCTTGTCGTCATCGTCACCATCACCTCGGTCGTCGTCATCATCGTCATTGTCACCATCACCTCGGTCATCGTCATCATCGTCATTGTCGTCGTCATCATTACCGTCGCTGTGCTTTTTCTGTGCAGATGATGACCTGCTCCAGGACTCGCTCTCATGAGAAATGATCTTCCCGGTTTCCGCATCTATATCATATTCATATTCAATTCCACCGGCGGTGAATTCCACTTCATACACAATGACTCCGTCGTCGCAGTCAAACTCAGCTACAGCATTAATGACCTGATCTCTGGTAAATCCGGCGTGTTTCACAGCAGTTTTTATCGCTTTGCTTTTCCCGATATATTTACTTGTGTCAGCTTTACCATACGAATCGTCACGCTGTACTTTCCTCTGCTGCCCCAAAAGGATCAGCTCCTGCGTGGATAGTTTCAACAGCGCTGACTCAGACATTCTGTTGCTGCCGCTGGCAAGAAGCTTCCTGATCAGAAGAGCTTTGCCAAGTGAAATGTTGTGTTTCTCTGCAAATGCCTCCAGCGCCTCATCATCTTCCACATACTGGCCTATGATCGCAGCAGCTACTTCTGAGTTCTCCATAAACTGATTAAGCTTTTGTGATATCTCCTGTTCTAATTCTCTGCCCTTTACGCTGTCTTCAGCACGAACTGAAACGAGCATTGAATTCATCTCGCTGGTAAGATATCCATGGGTCAGCATCGAGCCGATCAATGCGTTGCACGCAACATTGATATCGCTTCCCTTAAGGTCCATCTCACTGACCAGCTCGCTCCCTTCGTTATTGAGCGCATTTACAGCGATAACACGGTCAGACCTGTTTACTGACAGCTCTACACTTGGATTGACGTCAAGGCCGACTACCGCGAATGTCTCGTTCTGTCCGCGGAACACGCTTCTGGCTCCTACGAACAGCAACAGAACAGCCGCAAGAGCTGCCATTCCTTTATACCAGGATCTCAAGCCCGCTCTATGACTTTCCTTATTTACAGTAACAGGTACAGGCGCAGCCTCTGGATCTGCAGGAGTATTCTCCTGCCCGGTCTGTTCGATCTCAGAAAGAAGGTCATCGATAATGTCAGGCGTCTCGCTTTTAACCGCTTCTTCAAGCTTGCTTTCAACCAGCTCATCCGTCAGCTCTTCTTTTATTTCACCGTTCATTCCGCGACCTCCTTTCCTTTCAATTTATTTTTCATCTTCTTCAGTGCTCTGTTGTACTTTGACAGCACGGTACCTTGTGGTATTCCGAGCATTTCGGCGATCTCTCTGTGCCTGTATCCGGTAAGAGCATGCAATATCACTATCTCGCGCTCTTCATCGTCAAGCACTTCCATCGCGGTATCAAGTACCATCCTGGCTGTGGACCGTTCTATGTCATCGCCCGGATCTTCTAATTCATTGATCCTCTCGGCGTCATCAAAAGCATCAGCTCTGTTTCCTTCTCTTATCCTGTTCAGACAAAGGTTCCTGACTATGGATATTATCCATGCAAGAGGCTTTCCTGACGGCTGATATAAAGACGCTCCCCTGTATATCTTTATGTAAGCGTCATGCATTACATCTTCAGCATCCTGCCTGTTTTTCATGATCGATAACGCTACTCCATAGACGGTGCTGTCCGTGGCTTCATATAGTTTTCTGAAAGCCTCCCTGTCACCGCCTGCCATATCCAGTATCAACCTGTCGTCCAGATATACAGCCGCCATACTTTTTTACCGCTATCTCCGTTCTTTTTCCATCTCCATCACTTCACCTGTCGGCGCGAGGATCTCATATTCATATCTGTACCTGCCGCTTCTGAATTTTATATCGTACTTGCCTTCTTTCTTCTTATTGCTGTATTCATATCTGCAGGTACCTTTCTTTACTTTATTATAACTCACGCCGGAATGGCTTGCTGCTTTCTTTCTCGCTGCCTTCTTACCGATCTTCTCTTTTGAATGATCATGCCTGTATCTGTATTCTACAGCCTTTTCCAGAATAGTTCCCTTTTTTGATATCTCATAATCGAATTCTGTCTTGTCAGCTTTGCTTACGAATTCCACCTCGTACTTTCCGTGTTCGCTGTCTGCCTCGAGGCTCCTGACTTCCGCTCTCTTCAAGCCGGCGTCCTTCAAAGCCTTATCTACAGCCTCTTTCTCGGTTATCTCCGTTCCCGCAAATGACACGACGGTCATCGGTACTGTCATCACGATCAAAATGATCACTGTCATAAGTTTTTTCATTTTACACATCTCCTTTCATCTCCATTGGGCAACTTCAGGTCCTCCTGCCCTTCTATATAATAAACAAATGAGCATGCACTATTATTGCAGCGAAATTACATATTCTTGAAATAAATTCAGGGCTTTGATATATTATATATACAGGACGGAGGGCACATGAGAAAACTGTTTTTATATGGAAGAAGCGAATCAGGAAAAACAAGCCTTACACAGGCGCTGAAGGGCGAGAAGCTTCATTATGAGAAGACCCAGTATAACAAATCCTGGGATATAACGATCGATACACCGGGTGAATATACGCAGAGCAAGCGCGTTTCACACGCACTCTGCAGCATCTCATTCGACGCTGACGTTATTGGCATACTCTGCGCAGCAAACGAGCCTTTCAATATTTTCTCACCGGGCGAGATCGGCTTCACCACACGTCCGATGGTTGGAATAATCACCAAAATAGACCTTCCGAACACCAACATACCTATGGTATCTCAATGGCTGAAGGAAGCGGGATGCGAGAGAGTCTTCCCTGTCAGCAATGTGACAGGCGAAGGTATCCCCGAGCTCCGCGAATACCTTATGCAGATACCGTCACGCCGTACTTTGGAACAGGCGAAGGCCGACCAGCAAAGCGGGAAGAGCGCATATTAGATAACATTCTGGAGGACATATGAGAAAACTGTTCCTATATGGAAGAACTGAAGCCGGGAAGACGAGCCTGACACAGGCGCTTAAAGGCGAAAAGCTTCATTATCACAAGACGCAGTACAACAACTCCTGGGATATCACGATCGATACTCCGGGTGAGTATATCGAGAGCAAGAAAATCGCACACGCGCTGTGCAGTATCTCTTTTGACTCTGACGTCATCGGAGTATTGTGTGCGGCGAATGAGCCGTATAACGTTTTCTGCCCAGGCGAGATCGGTTTCACCACGAGACCGATGATCGGCATCATCACCAAGATAGACCTTCCGAACGCAAACATACCGATGGTTACAAGATGGCTGAAAGAAGCCGGATGCCAGAAAATCTTCGCGGTAAGCAGCGAGACCGGCGAAGGGATCGACGAGCTCCGCGACTATCTCATGAAGATACCTGAGAAGCGTACACTTGAGCAGGCCAAGGCGGATCAGGCGGCAGGAGTGCTTCCGTTCTGATCGCGACTCCTGGCATACCACTGCGTTTGTTTTCACTCACGCCACAGAGTTTGCCTCTATGCACTGCTATTATGCTTCCGTTCACGCCACTTAGTATGCTTCCATTCTCACTGCTATTGGCGCTTCAATATATGTATACAACTGCTGCAGATGTAATTTTCATCACGTCAGCGGCAGTTTTTTATTGCAGACGTGGAACGATCGTCAGATATTCATGGTACAGACGTAATAACGCAACTCCTAAAACAAGCTTTTCAGCGGGTTTTTCATACAAGTCGACAGATTGGTCATGAAAGCGATCTGGCATACAAAATACAAATTTGAACAAAAACCTCGATTTTTATCGGGTTCTCACCTTTTGTGCCCGATTTGTATAAAAAAGACCCTTAAAAAACGGGATTTCCGGGGGCTTTGATATACAAATAAAGAAGGATTTTGATATTTGTATGTGTTTCATGGGAAAAGAAGCAAATTTGTATATTTACAGAACATGCGGGTTTTGATATGGACGCATATGTCGGCAGAAAACGCTGGCGGAGTCATGTGATTTGGCGCGGCCATCCACGGAGACACATAATGAAACATGCTAACGCATATTGCTGAAGCTGCGCAGCAAAAACAGCCATATTTGGCGCCGCACAGCAACAAAAAAGCAGTCAGGCGAAATGGGATGATCCCCGATATGTCTGACTGCTTTTACATTTCTGCAATATGTCCGTGCTTCTGCAATATGTCTACGTTGCTATTCGCCTGACATAAGCCTCACGTACTGCTATTCCTCTGACATTGCCTCACGTGATCCTGTGATGATCCATGGTGCCGGCTCTGTCGTGAACGTGTTGTTGCTCTTCATTCTGGATACTGCGACCTGAATGATCTCCGGGTCTTTGATGCCGACGGATTCGAGTACCTGCTTCATCCTTCCGGCTGCTACGAAGTCAAGTGTGTAAACGACGAGAATGATGTCCGGATTAAGCTCTGTGAGGCACTGTATCTCCTGTTCTGTGCTTGCGGAAGCTGTCAGGAAAGCAACGTTAGGTCCCGGATAATCATCAAGTGATTCCCTGTCGACATGGTCAAGTACCGTTACGTTCCTCAGGTCGTAGAACGAGATGTTCTCCTCAAGGGCATCCCTCTCTTTGTGGTTGTATTCCACCGCCACGATATGACCTTCATTTGCGCGGAACGCAGCATCGATCGCTACTACCTCGCCGCCTACGACTACCACTGTATCCTCAGAGTCTATTCTCATCTTCGTCATGATGATGTTTCTGATTTCTTTTCCGACTTCTTTGGACGTAGCTCCCGCCAGGAGATCCCCGAGTCCGCTCTTATTCGTCGAAAGAGCTTTTTTGTTCACGACGAGCATACCCGCCGACTCGTTGATGCCACGGTCTATCATGTCTTTCAGGCTGTCGTGCTTGATCGCGCCGACAGGCTCTGACCCCTCGTTATACCACACTTCACAGTCGCCGAGTCCAGCATTCCACATCCTGTAGAACACTTCCTTATCTCCTGCTTCCATGAATGCGAGCACAGCCTTGTGTGCCTCTACCATAGGGATTATGTTGGCATTTCCCTTTGTTACGTCCATCATAGTGATCTGTTCCAGATCGATAGGTGTATTCTCGGCAAAATACTGCATCCATTTAAGTACATCTTCATTACTGAATAGATTCTTCGCCATTTTTCTGCTCCTTCTCTTCCTATATCAAAACCCTCCGGGGTGGTCAGTTCTTTATCAAAACCCTTCAGGGCGGTTTATTCTTTTTCTATTATAATACCAAATCCAGGATAATCAAATACTTTACAGTCCGGCCGCAATGAGTATGGCCCTTATTATGAAAGCTGCCGCCCATGCTACCATACACTGCCAGACGACCATCGATACCGCAGCCTTGCCGCCAAGCTCACGCCTTACGGCAGCGACTGCCGCCACGCACGGCGTATACAGAAGCGAGAACACCAGAAGAGCCGCTGCAGATACCTGACTCAGCGCGGCGGAAACATTTGTCCCGAACAGAAGCTCCAATGTAGCGACGACGCTTTCCTTTGCCATGAATCCACAGATCAGTGCCGTGACTACACGCCAGTCTCCAAGCCCTACCGGCCTGAACAGAGGCACAAGCACCCCGGCGACAGAGGCCAGTATACTGTCTTCAGCATCACTTACAAGATTAAGCGAGAAATCAAAGCTCCGCAGGAACCATACTACTATAGTCGCGACAAGGATAACGCTGAAAGCACGCTGAAGGAAGTCTTTTGCCTTCTCCCACAGAAGCTGCAGAACATTCCGGAGACCCGGCATGCGGTAATTCGGGAGCTCCATCACGAACGGCACCGCCTCGCCTTTGAAGATCGTTTTCTTGAACGCGAGAGCCATCAGTATCGACACAGCGACCCCAAGAACATACAGTCCTGTCATGATGAATCCGCCCTTTCCCGGGAAGAACGCATTCACAAGGAACGCGTAGACCGGGATCTTGGCAGTACAGCTCATGAACGGCGTCAGCAGTATCGTGAGTCTTCTGTCCCTTCTGCTCGGCAGCGTCCTCGTAGCCATGACTGCCGGCACAGTACAGCCGAACCCAATCAGCATCGGCACGATACTTCTTCCGGACAGCCCGATCTTCCTGAACATCTTGTCCATCACGAACGCTACTCTTGCGATATATCCGCTGTCTTCCATTATCGACAGGAAGAAGAACAGTATTACGACTATAGGTATGAAACTTAAGACGCTTCCTACCCCTCCGAATATGCCGTCGTTGATCAGCCCGCGTATCGCCGGATTGACTCCGGAGTTCTCCAGGCTCGCTTCAACGGTTCCCGCCAGACTGTTGATCATGTTCTCTATTATGCCCTGGAAGAACGGACCTATATAATTGAATGTGAGTACGAATACCAGTGCCATAATGCCTATGAAACATGGTATCGCGGTCCACTTGCCCGTAAGTATGCCGTCTATCTTTTCGGAACGCTTACGCTCGATGCTCATTTCCGGCTTTTCGACCGTGCTCTCGCATACCCTCTCTATGAAGTCGAACCTCATGTCAGCCATGGCAGCTGCTCTGTCCATCCCGCCTTCGTGCTCCATCTGTACGACCATGTGCTCGATCATGTCCAGCTCGTTCTGATCCAGGTCAAGCTTCTCAAGCACGAGCCTGTCACCTTCTATTACTTTAGTCGCGGCGAACCGCGGAGGGATGCCCGCTCTTTCTGCGTGGTCCTCTATCACCGACTGGACCGCGTGTATGGCTCTGTGTATTGCCCCGCCGTGGTCGTCTTTACTGCAGAAGTCCTGCTCGGTAGGACGCTCCTGATATCTGGCGATGTGGAGAGCATGGTCGACCAGCTCTGACACGCCGGCGTTCTTCACCGCCGAGATCGGTACTACCGGCACACCCAGTTTTTCCTCCATCCTGTTGATATCTATAGCGCCGTTGTTGGCTGTGATCTCGTCCATCATATTCAGCGCCACGACCATAGGAACGTTCATCTCAAGAAGCTGCATAGTGAGATACAGATTTCTTTCTATGTTTGTCGCGTCTACTATATTGATTATCGCGTGCGGCTTTTCGTCCAGCACGAACTGACGTGATATGATCTCTTCATTCGTATACGGCGACATTGAATAGATGCCCGGCAGATCCGTGACAAGCGTGTCCGGATGGTCTTTGATCGGACCATCCTTCCGGTCCACCGTGACTCCCGGGAAGTTGCCGACGTGCTGGTTGGCGCCTGTCAGCTGGTTGAAGAGAGTGGTCTTGCCGCTGTTCTGGTTCCCGACCAAAGCAAATCTCAGCACCGTCCCGTCCGGAAGAGGATTCTCCCCCTCCCTTGAGTGATATATGCCGTCTTCTCCAAGTCCCGGGTGCGCGGAAACGTCTATCTTGGAAACTCTCGTATGCGGATTGGCACGCCTGTCGATCGTATCAACTGCTATCTTCGCGGCCTCCGCAAGCCTGAGCGAAAGCTCATAGCCGTGCACCTGGATCTCCATCGGATCACCCATAGGCGCGAATTTAACGACTGTTAGCTCAGCCCCCGGTATCAGGCCCATATCAAGAAAATGCTGGCGAAGAGCTCCCTCCCCGCCAACACTTGTAATAACTGCATTCTGTCCTGTTTTTAATTCTGCTAAAGTCATTTTCTATCTTTCAAACATCATTCCGCCGGCCATCGTCGAATGGTCCAGATACAATACGTCGTCTGAATCCGATCTATGCTTAAGTATCTCCCACACGATCATAATGTCGCCTGCCGCCGCGTCAGTCATGATGAGGCCTGACAAAAGCATTATGTAGGACCCGTTGAACAGTGAAGCCACAGTCGGAAGGATCCCGAGAACTATCAGCGGCATAAGCGAGCCCATTATATAAACGTTCTTTTTCAGCGGCATCGTACATGTGCAGTACGGAGTCAGGTATGATCTCATGAATCCGAATTCAATATCCTTGAAGTAATGCTCCGCATAGAGCCCCCATGTGAATCCGTGTATGAACTCGTGGAGCACTACCATGACGAAAAGACCTATCACCCAGATCAGGAGCTCTCTGAACGTCATGCCGCCCATTCCCGCGAATCCGAACCTCAGCCAGAACAGAGCGAATCCTATGCAGAATACCGGTATCGCAAGAACCGCCGCAAAGATATTGGCTTTTACGATGCTTACCGTCAGCTCTGTAGCTTTATATCCCTGCCGCTCCAGATCCATGCAGTTGTCGTTGAACAGCTCAAGCCTCCGCTTTTCCGCCTCGGTTAGGTCACGTTTCTTTTCTTTCTCTTTCAGCCTGTCTTTAAAGTCTGCCATAACGCCTCTTCTATTTCCCTTCGTATTCTTTCAGAAGCTCAGGGAACTTATCTGTCTCTGTCATGGTCAGCGGAAAATCATTATCGTCGTCGACATATATCGTTGACAGCGTGCCGTCTTCATTTACAGTGAACGACATGTCGTCAAGCTCTTCCATATCGATCGTGATGTTATCTCCATTCTCCTTATAGTCATTCTCAAGGACCTCATCTTTATACAGGAGACTCGACAGCCTGGCTTTTCCGTCTTTTCCGAAATATACCGCCATATACTCCGAGATGTCATCGATGTCGAACATTTCCTTTATCGTTTCCTCGTCGTACGGTCCGTCTTCAGAGCTCATGCCGGAAAGCACATAGCATTTACCCGCGACAGAACTGCCGCCCTGTCCGGTGCTGTCATTGCCCGACGCTTTATTGCATGCGGTAAGCGCCGCCGCGGTGACGACGAGCATGACCACCATTATCAAAGCCATTACTTTATTTCTTTTTATCATCTCTGTCACACCCTCTCGTATCATCAGTCAAATTGATTCTACCCTGATTCTATTATACTTCATTTTCAGGAAAACAAAACAATTATGTTTTATACTTGTAACTCATCTTTACAGATGATAATATAATATCAAGAGGAATCGCTTAGCGATCAGCCTTTTTTGTGGATAAGCCACCTACCGGGTCTTGCAATCGGAAGGGTGGCTTTTTCGTACCCTGATACTCATCGTGATCCGCAATACCCCTTCAGAGTATGTGATCGTGATTCTCATCACAGGTCCTCCTTTCAGCTATCTCGTCTGCCTCCTTCAGGCGGTAAACTAACATAACAAAAAGGCTAACCACCCCGCTGTCCTCTTGGTTGTAATATAATACTATTATTTCCAGTTTATGTCAGCATTGTCCTACTGTTCTTTTCTCGTAAAATATTAAAGCACCACTGTCACAGCGACCTCTGAGCCGGCTTTGAAGACAGGAATGACATTTCCGCTTATCGCTTCGCCGTTTACTTTGATCTCTGATACGCCTGTACCGGTCCCGTTCGGGTTCTTTACATCTATCTTATATACGGCTCCGCGGAACTTCCTTGTTACGCGGAAGCCTTTCCAATCTGACGGTATGCAAGGGTCTACGATGAGTCCGTCCATCGCAGGCCTGACGCCGAGGATATGCTGCGACACAGCCGTGAATCCCCAGGAAGCAGATCCGGTCAGCCAGCTGTTCTTGCCTTCACCTTTCACCGGCGCCGCCTTGCCTGATACCATCTGGCAGAAAGCATACGGCTCAGTCCTGTGGATCTCACTGATGTCTTCCAGATACTCAGGACATATCTTTCTGAAGAGGCTGTACGCACGGTCTCCGTGGCCGAGTATCGTCTCGGCGATCACGATCCACGGATTATTATGGCAGAATACGCCCGCGTTTTCCTTGTATCCCGGCGGGTATGAGGTTATCTCTCCAAGCTCAGGATGATATACCGTATACGGAGGATCAAGAATGACCACTCCATATTCATATTCCATATATTTTTTAACGCTTTCAAGAGCCTTGCCGGCGTACCCGTTATCCAGACCGAGTCCTGCCATGACGCACATTCCCTGAGGCTCGATGTAGATCTTGCCTTCATCGCAGAGCCCGCTTCCAACAGGCTTCGATTCTGCGTCGTAAGCGCGTCTGAACCATTCGCCGTCCCAGCCGTCTATAAGTACAGCCTGCTCCATCTTATTTACGGCAGCAAGTGCCTCATCCGCCTCGCCGTTTTTCCCGACGTGCTTAAGTATGTCGGCATACTCTCTTCCGTATTTAACGAACATGCCGCCGATGAATATGCTCTCTGCGACCGGTCCTTCACTCGGCCCTGTCGTCTGGAAGCTTTCTCCCGGCTCCAGCGAGAAACAGTTCAGGTTCAGGCAGTCGTTCCAGTCCGCCCTGCCTATCAGAGGAAGTCCGTGCGGCCCTGTATGTGTCGCCGTGAAGTCAAAGCTCCTCTTCAGATGCTCCAGGAGCGGCGCTCTGTTGTTCTCGTCGTTATCAAAGTCGCACTGCTCGTCCAGTATCGAGAAGTCTCCTGTCTCTCTGATATACGCCGAAACAGCGGCGATGAGCCAGAGCGGATCGTCGTTGAATCCGCTTCCAACGCCCATATTTCCTCTCTTGGTGAGCGGCTGATACTGATGGTATGTGCTGCCGTCCTCAAACTGTGTATTCGCTATATCTATGATCCTTTCTCTTGCCTTCTCCGGGATCATGTGAACAAATCCAAGGATGTCCTGGCAGGAATCTCTGAATCCCATGCCCCTGCCGAGGCCGCTCTCATAATAGCTTGCCGACCTGCTCATATTGAAGGTGACCATGCACTGATACTGGTTCCATGTGTTCACTGTCCGGTTCAGTGTCTCGTCACCGCTTTCCAGTGAATATACAGAGAGAAGACCTTCCCAGTATGATTTCAGCTCAGCGAGAGCATCGTCTACTTGCTCGTCTGTTCTGTACTTCGAAAGTACTGCTTCCGCCGGCTCTTTGTTTATCACAGGAGAGCCCGGTATCGACTGCAGGATATCGTCCCGAGCACCGCTCTTCTGTACGAATTTACGGTCGCGCGGGTTCTCGCAGTATGCGAGCACGAAGATGAACGATTCAGACTCTCCCGGCGCGAGCACGCACTTAAGGTGATGGCTCCCTATGACTGCCCAGCCGCGTGCCACACTGTTTCTGCTTTCACCCGCGAGCACGGCTTCCGGCCTGTCTGTTCCGGCATAGCTCCCGAGGAAAGATGCTCTGTCCGTATCAAAGCCCGCGAGGGTTTTGTTCACGGAGAAGACGGCGTAATGGTTCCGCCTCTCGCGGTACTCTGTCTTGTGATATATGTCGCTTCCCAAGATCTCCACTTCGCCGGTGGAATAGTTCCTCTGGAAATTGGACATGTCGTCCTGCGCGTTCCAGAAACAGAACTCGACATAGCTGAAGAGATCCAGGTCTTTATCCGCATCACTTTCGTTTTTGAGCGTGATCCTCGTCACCTCGCAGTTATCGTTCAGCGGAACGAATACTTCCTGCCTGGCCCTGACGCCGTTCTTGCTTCCCTCCAGCACGGTGTATCCCATGCCGTGTCTGCAGGAATATGAATCCAGCTCTGTCTGCACAGGCTGCCAGCCCGGGTTCCAGACAGTATTGCCGTCCTTTATATAATAGTAGTGTCCGTTCGAGTCAGGATGGTCGCTGTTATATCTGTATCTCGTGATACGCATCAGGCTCGCGTCCCTGTAGAAGCAGTATCCGCCTCCCGTATTGGATATCAGCCGGAAGAAGTCTCCCGAGCCGAGGTAGTTGATCCATGGCAGCGGAGTCCTCGGGTCTGTTATCACATATTCCCTTTTCTCATCGTCAAAATGTCCGAATTTCATTTCCCTCAAGGTCCTTTCTCAGATTCTTCTCACATTATATAATGTGTGTCAACCGGGAATGCTCTCCGCGGAGCTCTTTTACCGCACTCAGGGCCGGAGATACATATGGCGGGATATGTGATATAATCTTTAATGGGAAACATGATCAGATATTTTATTACGGGAGGCATGAAATGATGGATATTATCAGGAAAGCGGCTGAAGCAGCAATAATATCATTAGTGGTGCTGGTATTTATGATCGCCGGCACAGACATGGCGTCGGCCCTTACATGGAGCGAAGTTCAGGCTAAGCTGAACAGCGTAGACCCGACTGTCCTGATCGAGTACGGGCAGAACGAGCCGCATGGCATAATTGCGGGCGCGAACGACGGGCCTCTTGTCGTAAAAAAAGGAAAGGAAGCGATAATCGAGCTTGCCGGCCCGATAGACAGGAACCTTGCCTCACCGAAGGAGAACGGCTATGTGATCAGGATAGAGGGCGAATGCTTTATCAAAGGCGGCCGTTACGACAGCGGTTTCAACAACTTCATAAAAGGCGGGAACAATACCGGTAACGGCGGAGGGATCTATGTCGCAAAAGGCGGCGTGCTCATCCTTGATACATATGTCAAGGATAACAAGGCCAGAAACGGAGGCGGCGTATACGTCGCTGACGGCGGTACTCTGATCTTGAACAGATACAGCAATTCGTCAGGAAACGGCGCCGGATACATATTTGATAATATAGCGGAGCGTGACGGTGGCGGCATCTACGTAGAGAAAGGCGGCACGGTCATACAGAACGGAGGAGAGCTCAGCGGCAACAGGTGCGAAAGCAAGTCCGGGGTAGGCTGCGGCGCATATGTCCGCGGTACGTACGAGATGAACAGAGGCACCATATCCAACCATCAGAGCAACAGGGACGGCGCCGGTATTACCGTAGACGAAGACGGTGAATTCATCATGACGGGCGGCGGCATATATAATAACTCGACCGGAAGGATAGAGGGAGACGGAGCCGGAGTCCTCGTCCAGAGATACGGCAGCATGAAAATGACCGGCGGCAGCATCTTCCAGAACACATCGAACGGCTGTGGCGCGGGCATATGCGTGAAATGGGGCGGCACGCTCGAGATGACCGGAGGCACGGTCTCGCTCAACGAGTGCAGATCGATCGTGTCCGAGTCAGGTGGATTCGTGCTTGAGATGGGTGAAGTCAAAGGCGCCGGCATATTCATGGAAGACGGCAATGTGACGCTTTCCGGCGCACCGGTGATCAAAAACAACCTGTCTAAGAAAAAGGACGGGACTTATCAGGACAACCTGTTCATCTACGACGGAAAAATCAGTATATCTGACAAGCTTGAAGAAAACGCGGATGTCAATGTGAGGACCCTGAAATATCCTGATGATCAGGTCGTTACGACAGGCCTCCCGCGCAACGCGTCTCCTTCACAGATAGTATGCGACCTTCCTGAGTATACGACCGTGACCAGCGGCCAGGAAGGCTGCGAGGGAGAAGCGGAATTCGTGAAAAAGGAAGGCCTTGTCACCCACACGGTAAGGCTTCTCGACGATAAAAGGAATGAGATAGCGCCAAGGCAGATCGTAAAGGACGGGGGAAAGGCCGTGAGGATCCATCCGATCAACGGCTATTATACGATATGGTATGATTCACTTCCGGTAGACGATCCATATGACTTCGGGCGCCCTGTAACATCTGATCTCGATATCTTCGCCATCTCGGAGCCGAGAAAGAAATTCACCGTTAAATATGTCACGGGGATCGATGATCTGGTACTGGAGGACCGTGAAGGTGTTTCTTGGCTGGACAGCATCTATCCTGCAGAGCACGGGAATGAAGAGGCGCTCTTCAGCGAGCACGGGAAGGTATTCGGCGGCTGGTTCACCGACCCCGAATTCACGCATAAGTACTCAGGCGGATCCTATGGCGAAACAGCAAAAACCGATACGGTAACAGAGCTCACACTTTATGCCAAGTTCGGACATATGCACGACGGGCAGGACTTCTTTGCCTGGAAAAAGGCAGATTCGCTTCCTGACGAGCCGGGCAATTACTATCTCGATACCGACGTGACCCTTCCGTGTGATGAGGAAAGATGGCAATTCGAGAAAGGTGAATACCGTATCTGCCTCAACGGACATACGATACGCCGTGACGATGACACGGGGAATGAGTATTACATAAATGACAGCGTCCTTCAGGTAAACTTTGATGCCACATTATATATTTATGACGAGCCGGAAAAGAACGGAAAGATCACAGGAGGCCGTTCAGATTATAACGGAGGCGGCATCCGGCTGCTTGGCACGATCAAGATGTACGGCGGAGAGATATCCGGCAACTTCGCCAAGAATGGAGGAGGCATCGGAATAGAAGCAAACGGCCACCTCGTGATGCACGGCGGAAGCATCACAGGCAACGAATGCGACTCCCAGGGCGCAGGCGGAGGCGTCTATGTCGAATACATGGAGTGGCATGAAAAATATATGGACTGGATCACCAGGATCACTCTTGGCGGAGGCGGAGTATCTCCTGTAAAGATCGCAGAGAACAAGTCGGGGACGAATAAATCGGACGTTTCTCTTCCGGGAGGAAGCATTGCCAAATACATAGAGATCGACGGCATGCTGGACTCCGGAACCGAGGTCGGTGTATCTGTCCGCAGCAGGCTCGAAAAGAAAGGAGACAAAGTGCGCGTCACCTCGGGCTTCGACGGCAATGCAGATAATAGAGAGGTCGTGATATTTGCGGAGGACATCGGATCGAACGGACTTCCGTACGACATCTGTGAAGAGAAAGTAAACGGCGTCATGGAGAAATTCCTGATGTACGGCATCGGCGGATCAGACAATATTAAGAAAAACCCGATGACAGTCAGGGCAAAGAAGCTGACAGTGAAATACAGGAATGTGAAAAAGAAGAGCCGCAGATATAAAGTGAAGAAATACCTCACGATCAGAAAGGCAAAAGGCAGGGTCACATATAAGAAAGTAAAAGGCAATAAGCGTATCACTATCAATAAGAAGACCGGTAAGCTGACAGTAAAGAAAGGCATAAAGAAAGGAAGATATACGATAAGGGTCAGGGTATCCGCCAAAGGTACCAGAACTTACCTTCCTGCGAAGAAGACTGTGAAAGTCACTGTCAGAGTCAGGTGATCTTCCTGAAGACAGGCTGTGCCTGATAACAATGAGGACGGCCTGTTCCGGCAGCTTCCGCGCCAGCAGGAGCTGTGGGAACGGACCGTCTTTTTATGTCCTCTGAAAAAAATTTACGAAAATTTTCGTAAATTTTCATTTACCCTGTTGACGAAAACGTTTTCCTAAAATATAATTGAATTACGAAAACGTATTCGTAACTAATCTGATTGACATGCTGATTGGAGGAGAACATGGCCACTATCAAGGACATTTCAAAAAAATGCGGTGTCTCTCCGGCTACTGTTTCCAAGGCTCTTAACGGTTATCCCGACATCAGCCAGAAAACAGCAGAAATGATCAGACGCGTAGCTACGGAGATGAACTACACGCCTGACGCTGCGGCAAGGCTTCTTAAGACTAATATATCGCACGATATAGGGGTCTTATTTGTCGATGAGCATTCAAGCGGTCTCAAGAACGAATATTTTTCACGCATCCTGAACAGCGCCAAGGAAGAGGCAGAGTCACAGGGATACGACATCACTTTCATAAGCCAGTATGTTGGCGGAAGGTCGGTATCATTCCTTGAACACTGTAAATACCGCCGCTGCGACGGAGTCGTGATCGCGTGTGTGAATTTTGATGATGATAGCGTGAGAGAGCTCATACAGAGCGGCATCCCGGCTGTCACCATCGACTACACCCTGGATGGAGGAAGCTCTGTACAGTCGGACAACGAGGAAGGCGTATATGCCCTCGCCTCACGTCTGATAGAGTACGGACACGAACGTATCGCTTTCATCTACGGCGAGAACGCGCAGGTCACGGAAAAAAGACTGGCCGGGTACCATAAGGCTCTCGAGGAACATGGCATTCCTGTACGCGAAGATTATATAAAACAGGCGAAGTACCATGATCCCGAATCGTCGAAGGGAGCCACTGCAGAGCTTCTTGCGATGACAGAACCGCCGACAGCCATCATGTATCCAGACGACTATTCAGCCCTGGGCGGATACAATGAGATCAGATGCAGAGGTCTCAGTATCCCTGAGGACGTAAGCGTCACAGGATATGACGGCATCAGCCTTTCTGAAGTCGTTCAGCCGCAGCTGACTACATGGCGTCAGAATACAGATGGTATCGGTAGAGAGTCCATTCGCAGGCTGGTCAGTATGATCGAAAAAGGTGAAACATATTCGAATGATGAGATCAGCATCTCAGGCAGATTACTTGACGGATACAGTGTGAAGGACCGGAGATCTGAGTAATATCTGTTTACAGATGATCCGGTGAGAGGAGGATCAAAATGAAAAAGAATGTTAAGACCATCATGGCTCTGCTTCTCGCATTTGCTATGGTATTCTCAATGGCAGCCTGCGGAAACAAGGGCGGCAGCGAGGAAGGCGGAGAAGAAGCCGCTGAGCAGGGCAAAGTCCTGAACATCTGGTGCTGGAACGACGAATTCCAGAGCAGATTCAATGACTTCTATCCAGAGGTAAAGGAAGTTGCCGAGGATAAGTCAACAACAACACTGAATGACGGAACAGTTGTTAAATGGACTATCAACCCTAACGAGGGCAATAACTATCAGGATAAGCTGGATGAGGCTCTGCTGAAACAGGCTGACGCAGCTGCAGACGACAAGATCGACATCTTCCTGGTAGAAGCTGACTACGCTCTTAAGTATGTTGATTCCGACTACACAATGGACGTTAAAGAAATCGGACTCACAGACGACGACATGGCTCAGCAGTATCAGTACACAAAGGACATCGTTTCTGTAGACGGAGTACAGAAGGGAACCACATGGCAGGCTACACCGGGACTGTTCGCTTACAGACGTTCGATCGCCAAGGACGTTCTCGGAACAGACGATCCTGATAAAGTTCAGGAAGCTCTCGCTGACTGGGACAAGTTCAATGAAGTAGCCAAGAAGGCTAACGATAAGGGTTACAAGATGCTGTCAGGATATGACGACGCATATCGTACATTCTCCAACAACGTATCTGCTCCATGGGTAGACGGCGACATAGTAACAGTTGACGATAACATCATGAAGTGGGTTGACCAGACTAAGGAATTCACAGACAAGGGATACAACAACAAGACTTCACTCTGGGATGAGAACTGGGCTGCTGACCAGGGTCCTAAGGGTAAGGTATTCGGATTCTTCTATTCAACATGGGGAATCAACTTCACACTGCTCGGCAACTCTCTTGAGACTCCTGTAGATCAGGGCGGTAAAGAAGAAGTTGGAAACGGCGCTTACGGTGACTGGGCTGTATGCTATGGACCAGAGCCATATTACTGGGGCGGCACATGGATCTGCGCTGCAACAGGTACAGACAACAGTGAGCTCGTTAAGGACGTTATGCTGAAGCTCACATGCGATAAGGACATCATGAAGGATATCACTGAGAAGACTCAGGACTACACAAACAACCAGGAAGCCATGCAGGAGATCGCAGACTCTGACTTCAAGTCAGACTTCCTCGGCGGACAGAACCACATCGCACTGTTCGTAGAAGCAGCAAAGAAGATCGACATGAGCAATGCAGGCCCATATGACCAGGGCTGCAACGAGAAGATCCAGACAGCATTCAAGGATTACTTCGACGGCAACGTTGACGAAGCTAAGGCCAAGGCCAACTTCGAGAAGGCTATCACAGAGCTTTATCCGGATCTCAAGACAGTTAACTGGCCTAAATAGTCAGTTCGGTTAATCAAATGGGGGCGGCTCCCGCCGCCCCCATTATTTATCTGTATTTCAATGAAACGAGGACAATATGAATAAGAACAATGAGGGCGCCAAAGTAAAGAGCGTAGACTACGCCAAGTGGGGCTACATCTTCATCGCTCCTTTCTTCATCGCGTTCCTGGTATTCCAGTTCATACCGCTGGCATCAACGATATACTACAGCTTTTTTGAATACTACAGAGTAGGCCTTAAGATCGTAGGGCCGACTCCTGTCGGACTCGCAAACTATGAAGCTCTGTTCGCGAGCGACTTCCCGAAGTACATGGGGAACACTATCATCCTCTGGCTTGCGGGATTCATCCCACAGATAATAATCTCGCTTCTGCTCGCCGCCTGGTTCACAGACGTAAGACTCAGGATCAGAGGCAAGCAGTTCTTCAAGGTAGTCATCTATATGCCTAACCTGATCATGGCGTCGGCTTTTGCGATGCTGTTCTTCGCCCTGTTCTCCGCGAACGGGCCTGTGAACGGTTTCCTGATCTCGGCAGGCATCCTGAAAGAACCGTTCCGGTTCCTTGCCAACGTGGCGGGAGCGCGCGGACTGGTCGCTTTGATGAACTTCCTTATGTGGTTCGGTAATACCACGATACTTCTTATGGCTGCCGTGATGGGCATCAACCCTTCACTGTTCGAGGCAGCTGAGCTGGACGGCTGCACACCTACGCAGACGTTCTTCAAGATAACGCTTCCGATGATCCGTCCGATACTCGTATACGTACTGATCACGTCCATGATCGGCGGCCTGCAGATGTTCGATGTACCGCAGATCCTGACAAACGGCAAAGGAACTCCGGACAGATCTGTAATGACTATCATCATGTATCTGAACAATCACTTGTTCAGCAAGAACTATGGTATGGCGGGAGCCATCTCAGTCATACTGTTCATAATATGCGCTATCTTCTGCATAGGCGTATACTTCACGCTGAATAAAGACGACAACATGAAACTGGGTAAGAAAAAAGCGAAGAAAGGAGGTAAGTAAGCGATGGATGACAATAATATCAAGACTTCGAAAGTAAGAACAGTTGTAGCGTATCTGCTGCTTATATTCCTGAGCTTTCTCTGCCTGTTCTTCTTCTATATACTTATAATAAACGCTACAAGGAGCCACGCTCAGATAATGCAGGGTTTCTCGGCCATCCCGGGCAAGGCGTTCATGCCTAACCTGAAGCACGTTCTTCAGGACGCCAACATCCCGGTTTTGTCCGGCATCAAAAACAGCTTGATCGTTTCGTCATGCTCCGCGGCGCTCGCCACATATTTCTCGGCGCTCACCGCCTACGGTCTGTATGCGTACAACTTCAAGCTGAAGAAACCGGCGTTCATCTTCATCATGCTGATACTGGTAATGCCTACGCAGGTCTCAGCACTCGGCTTCATGCGCCTGATGGACAACATGGGTCTTCTGAACACACTCTGGCCTCTGTTCCTTCCGTCAGTTGCGGCTCCGGCTGTTTTCTACTTCATGTACAGCTATATGCAGTCCAGCCTCCCTATGGAGCTGGTTGAAGCGGCGAGGATCGACGGATGCAATGAATTCAAGATCTTCAACAGGATCGTACTTCCGATCATGAAGCCGGCGATAGCGGTACAGGCAATATTCGCCTTCGTTACGGCATGGAACAACTACTTCCTTCCGGCCCTCATTATTTCGGACAACAGCAAGAAAACGCTTCCTATCCTGATCGCAGCATTAAGAAGCGCAGACTTCCTGAAGTTCGACATGGGCAAGGTATACATGCTGATCACGATAGCGATCGTACCTATCATAATAATTTACATCCTGCTGTCCAGATACATCGTTGCGGGTGTCGCACTGGGCGGCGTTAAAGAGTAGGAGGAAAGAAATGGCTGGTATTACATTCAAACATATAAGTAAATCATATGACGGCGATGTCACGGTCATTCCTGACCTGAACCTTGAGATCAAGGATAAGGAATTCGTCGTACTCGTCGGCCCGTCTGGATGCGGGAAATCAACAACATTAAGAATGATCGCCGGACTTGAAACGATAACAAGCGGCGAGCTCTACATCGGAGACAGACTCATACATGCAGTGCCTCCGAAAGACAGAGACATAGCGATGGTATTCCAGAACTACGCTCTCTATCCACACATGTCAGTTTACAAAAACATGACTTTTGCTCTGGAACTCCAGCATGTCGACAAGAAGACGATCGACAAGAAAGTTCATGAAGCTGCCAAGATGCTCGGACTTGAAGAGTACCTGAACCGTAAACCTAAGGCTCTGTCCGGCGGGCAGAGACAGCGTGTGGCGCTCGGACGTGCTCTCGTCAGGAATCCGTCCGTATTCCTTCTGGACGAGCCTCTGTCCAACCTGGACGCAAAGCTTCGTACAGAAATGAGAAGCTCGATCTCCAAGCTGCATCAGCAGCTCGGGACCACGTTCGTATACGTAACACACGACCAGATCGAGGCCATGACCATGGGCGACAGGATCTGCGTCATGAACGCAGGAGTCGTTCAGCAGTTCGACACGCCGCAGGCTTTGTACAATACTCCGTGCAACCTGTTCGTCGCGGGATTCATCGGCTCTCCTCAGATGAACTTCATCAATGCAGCAGTCGAAAAGTCGGACGAAGGATACAACATCGTATTCGGCGACACGAAGATCCCGTCAGCGCGTGAAGAACTCGCAGACTACGTCGGAAAAGACGTAATCCTCGGCATCCGTCCTGAAGACTTCCACACAGAGAAGGACTTCATCGCTGGAGAGAATGTCGTCAAGGCTGTAGTCGATCTCGATGAGATGATGGGCTCCGAAACACTCCGGTATATGGACTATGCTGGAACAAAGCTCATCGCCAATATCACGTCTGAGATCACTCCCAGTACAGGCAATACAGTCGAGCTTGCAGTGAACGTGAACAAGATCCACGTTTTCGACAAAGAGACCGAGCAGGCGATCCTGAACTAGCCGGGCGGCTGGCAGACGGCTAGCGGCTGGCAGACATCGGTTTGCGGCTGTCAGACATCGGTTTGCGGCTGTCAGACATCGGCTTGTGGCTGGCAGACTTCGGCTTGCGGCTGGCAGACAGTATATATTGATTGCTGAACCCCTACGGATTGATATTCCGTGGGGTTTTTCATATGCGTAGGTGAGGTTCCCCTGTAGTTCGCGGGGTTTTCATGGAGTCCGCGGGGTTTTCAGTAAAAGCTATGGGTGGATTTATACATATTATGCGATATTGTATTACATTTGTAGTAATTTTCTGCTTCAAATCAGGAGCTGTTATACATCGCTAAAGTGTTGAAACTACAGGATTTTTTCAATCGTCATCAGCTCGAACGCTGTATTTTCAAGGTATATAATATTTGCAGCTGGAAGCGTGGTTTTTGTTACAAATGTATAAAGGATTGACGTTTTATGTACCAAGGTTTCTCTGTGTGTGAGTGCTGGCGGGATAATTTTGTTACAAATGTATTAAGGTTTGACGTTTTATGTACCAAGGTTTCTCTGCATGTATGCCCTATCGGATCCTCTGTGCGTGTGTGTGCTAGAGAAACGGGAATCTGGCTTTTATTATGTCTATCATTTTACAGATCTCCTTGGAGTCGATCCCTCCATCGACATTATCGCTTGTAACAAACAGACTGTATCCCAGGGTATAGCCGTTTGTCAGATAGAGACGAATCTTTTTTGCCAGATCGATCGCGTATTGTGATGACTTAAGGAGGCCGCCATGCTCTATCAGGATAAATGAGCGATCTGGACAGATGATCTGAAAATCCGGCGCTTTACCGACCTTCTCCAACTCTCCCAGTTCGTTCATACAAACAAAATGCAGCATTGGATCATATCTGAATGGCAGCCCCGCGTCGAATAGTGCGTTATATATAATGCACTCGGCTCTGGACCTGACTCTTGTTCCGTCTTTCGCCAGTATCACTGTGTCTCCAAACGAGGCAGGATTCTTCTCGTATGGCTGTCTTGCCCACTGGAACAGCTCTGGCATTATCAGAGATTCAGCATGATCAAATCTCAGGTTCCTTACGCAAGGCGACAGTCTATTCATTATGTGTTCCGCATCATATGGAATGAATTGATCCCTTATTGTACTAAGCAAAGATAAATCATGATTCAGAGTCTCGATAGCTGCATGCTTATATGCTGCCTTCACACATTCATCCAATTTAACAGAACCGTATTTCCCGAGATATGAACGCCGGCCATTATCACATTTATAGTAATATGTGCTTTGGCCAATTTGCACTGCCACTATTGACGCTTTTTCAGGAACTGTCAGATCGTTTTCGACCGTGTCCTTCATCTTCTTCAGAGTATCGATCTCTTTTTCCAACGCAATCAAAAATGATGTCATATTACTTTCCTCCTGCATATGGCATCATCCTCTCTTCCCCATAGAATATAAAGACCCTTTTTGATATCTTGTCGATAATATGTATCTAAATGTCGTTTTACCGTTTGCAAATGTTTATGGTGTTTTTCTGTCTATCAACACTGTGATTCTGTTAGCCTGGAGATCCCGCTCTCGTTCCACTACGATCGCGGAGGCCGCCGCATAGATTTACATGCCGCAGATGCCTGCCTTACAGCTGGCGTGGCCAGCCTTTTTACGGGCTGGCCTCCAGCGCGGCATCTGCGGGGCGGCCGATCTCTCTTTCGTTTTAGAGACGAGTGACTGATGTCGCACACAGGCGAGGACAACTCTGCTCCGCCGGGTTGCCCTTCACCCGGTGCACGACATAACATCTTAAAAAAATGCAGTCATATGACCGCATTTTTATTGACTTTTTATTATCCGTCAGTATAATATATATTACACGGGGGTGATTGAGTGAGTAATCAAGCTAGTTATGCGGACATCGTATCATATCTTACTACCGTCAAGCGACTATTGTCTGCAGGAAAATATGATTTCGTTCCTAGAAGAAAAAATATGCAAGCATTGGCACAACATGGTCTTACTATCACAGATGCAAAGAATGAGATATTAGGACTTGTTGTCGGTGATTACTACAAAGGTCCTAATATGGATCATGATCCTAATCGTCCAGGAGATATATGGGTATTCAAAAAAGACATCGATGGGATACAGTTTTACGTCAAGGTAAAAATTGTAGAAGAGAACGGGCATGAAATTTTGAAATGTCTTGGATTCCATGAGGACGATTTTGCTTAGGAGGTGATATCGATGAAGAGATATTGCGAAGAATGTGGAAAAGAAGTCGAGACTAAGGTAATAACAAAAAAAGAGACCTATAATGTCTGTGGTGAATCTATCGAGGTCGATGCACAGATACTGGTTTGTGCTGAGTGCGGAGAAGAACTATATTGCGAGCAATTTGATAACATCACTTTGGTCAATGCCTATAATGAATATCGCAGAAGACATAAACTTCTAACACCTGAAGAGATCAGGGAAATCAGAGAAAAGTATGGGCTCAGTCAGAGATGTTTCGCTAAGCTTCTGAACTGGGGAGATAAGACTATATGCAGATATGAGAATGGTTCCATACAGGATAAAGCGCATAACAGTCTTCTCCTGTTCTTACGCGAACCTGAAAATATGAGGACATATCTTACGGAGAATGAGATCATCCTTGACGAAAAACAGAAAGCAAAACTCCTTTACACTGTAGACAGGCTTGAACAGGATAAAGAATATCGTGTCGAAAAACACTTCTTTGATCTTTTTTTCTCAAAAACCCCTTGTGAAGAAAACGGTTTTAAGGGATTCGATTATGAGAATCTCTGTGCTATGGTTCTGTTTTTTGCTAATAAGTGCGATGAATTGCTGAAGACTAAGCTTATGAAGCTGCTAAACTATTCAGACATGATTTTTTATAAATAGAATGGAACCTCAATATCTGGATTTCAGTATGCACATCTCACTTATTGACAAGTACCTAATAATGTTGATATTCTCCTAGGGAAAATTTCAGAGGATCAAATTGCTCACATCGAAGTACTTTATGATGGGATTTATGAAAAGCATCAAGTAGTGCCAGAGCGCGGTTTCCCTGAAGATGTGCTTTCTGACGAGGAAAACGGAGTGCTTGAACGTGTATACGAGAAATTTAAGGACTATGGTTCTGCAGAGATCTCTGAGTATTCACATAAAGAGAAAGGATATATAAACACGAATACGGGAGAAATTATTTCTTACGCATATGCAAAGGACATTCAACTGGATCAATGATTTCAAAAAGCCAGCAGTTCTTCGGCAATGAACCGGGAGCTGCTTTTTTAATGCAGATTTCTTTATGACTTACTGTCTCTGAGATTGCTGGAAGCAAATGGTGGTAGCGCTGACACCACCCTGTCCAAATATGCTACCACTGGCATTGGAATGGCCGGAGGCTCTTTCCAGCACGCACGAGCATCACACCGTGCCGAAGCATCAAGGCTCGTGCGCGCAACACCGCGCATAGTCATTATGTTTCGAGCGGACACTACAAGATGAGATAAAAACGGCCGGTATATACGGAAAGCATATACCGGCCAAATCAGATGTATTGTCATAAATATATGATCTTACAGCAGAGCGCACGCCGCGCCGATCATGCCTGCGTCGTTACCCAGTACCGCCAGCCGGAACTCGGCATCACGCGATGCGTGGAACACTGTTTTACGGTAGGCTGCCTCAAGTCTGGTAAGCAGGAAGTCTCCTGCTCCGGCAACGCCGCCTCCGATTATGAATATGTCCGGATCTATTACAGATGACACAGCCGCAAGGCCCGTACCGAGCGTATCAGCGAAGAAATCAACGACTTTGACCGCCAGCTCATCACCTGCTTTCGCCGCGTCAAAAACGGCTTTTGCGTCCACGGCTGAATAGTCGTCCGCAGCATCGTTTACTGCGCCGTTCCCCGCGTCTTTCACAAGCGCCCTGAGCGAGCTTTCGTCAGGAAGCGATATGAGCGCAGCTTTCGCCATACGCGCGATACCTGTTGCGGAAGCATAGTACTCCAGATCACCGAAGGTTTTGATGGTATCGTCTGCTGCGTCCGGAGCCTGGCCGTATCTACTATTTATTTCTCCAAGCAGCGGGTGCTGCGGCTCGATCTTCATGTGCCCTATCTCTCCGGCGGAGCCGAACGCACCCTGCAGTACTTCGCCGTTCATGACGATGCCGCCGCCGATCCCGGTCCCTATCGTTACTACCACGGCTGTCATATCGTCATATGTGCCGCGCGTCTCAGCGATCTCTTTGCTGGTCCCGCATATCACCTCACCGAGCGCCGCAGCGTTCGCATCGTTCAGCAGTACGACACGGCCGATCCCCGTAAGCTCTGACAGCTCTCCGGAAACATCTTTCCTGTCCCAGTTCAGATTCACACAGCAGTTGACATAAGACTCGCCTGTTTCCTTATCGCGAACCACCGGTCCCGGCACACCGATACCGATACCCGCTATGTCATCCATCGCGATCCCGGCCTCTTCAATCAGCACTGAAATAGCTTCTGCTATATCCGGAAGGATATGCACCCCGTCGCTCTCCGTTCTGGTAGGCACAGCTGTCTTCATCAGGATCTCTGATATTTTCTCACTATCGAATACGGCGATCTTCGCGGTCGTCCCGCCAACGTCCACACCGATAAGATATCTGCTCACAATAACACCTCTGACAGATCATGCCGGCAGTAATTTACTGCTACTGATATAAAACTGCTTCCTGTGTTCATTATACTCCATTCCGCCTGCTGTCAGAAACGTTTTCAGCAGATTTCTCTTCACTTCTCGCTATGTCGAGACGGGCCGCCATTTCAGTCTGCACGGTCGGGAAAAGATGCGCGTAGCGGTAAGTGATCTTCTCTGCTTCATGGCCGACGCGCTCCCCTATCGCAAGCGCGGAAAATCCCATGTTTATCAAAAGCGATACGTGCGAATGCCTGAGATCGTGCACCCTTATCACCTTGACGCCTGCCCTCTCGCATCCAAGCTTCATCTCGTGAGTTATATAGTATTTTGATACAGGAAACAGCCGGCTTCCTTTGTTCTTCTGCCTGCGCCGATAAGCCATATATGCGCGCATCTCGTCCCGCAGGAAGTCCGGCATCGTTATCGTGCGGTTGCTTTTCGGGGTCTTGGGCGAAGTGATGACGTCCCGTCCCGCCATGCGGTGATATGTTTTGTTTATCGTAACGGTCCCGTTGTCCAGGTCGATGTCCGACGCTGTCAGCGCGAGCAGCTCGCCGGCTCGCATCCCTGTCCAGTAGAGCATCTCGAAAATATAGAAGTACATCCCCCTTCTCTTCATCGCGTCCGCGAACCGTAAGTATTCATCCTTCGTCCAGAAATGCATCTCATGCCGTGCGCCCTTCTGCGGAGCGCCGACATACCTCGCCGGGTTCTTCGGGAGCCCATAGTACCTGACGGCGTGATTGAATATAGCGGAAAGCTCAGCGTGTATCGACCTGAGATAATCCGGAGCGTAAGCTTTCTCCCTGGCCATAAGGTCATTCTGCCAGTTGATCACGTCCTTCGGCTGAATGTCCGACATCCTGTAATTCCTGAAGAACGGGATTATCTTGGACCGCATGATGTTGTTTTTGATCTCCCATGTGCTTGCCTTCACCCGCGGCTTCCTGTCCGCCTCATACAGCTCGGTGAAGCTCTGGAACGTCATGTCCAGGCTCGCCTCCATCCTGAGCTTTGCCTCCTGCTCCCACTTTCTCGCCTCACGCCTCGTCCGGAAACCCCTCTTGGACGTCTGCCGCCGCACTCCCGACCAGTCGGTGTAGCTGAACACCACACGCCACCTCTCCGTCTTTTCATCCATATAAATACCCATGTTTTCTGCACCTCCTTACCAACAAAGCCCTCCAGTATAGTCTCATCCCGATCATGCCGGAGGAGGTCAATATAAATGCTCAATGGATCAAAGACCCACACCTATATTGACCTGTACTATTTCCCTACCTAGTATCATTAATTATTCGTTATCACTAATCAAAAAACCGTTATTGCTAAAAAATTAATAGGTTATTGTATTAAGAAAGAGGAGAAAAAGATGAACAAGAAATTCAAGAAAATCCTTGTTGCTCTTCTGTCCGTACTGATGATCTTCACCTACATGCCAGCAATGGCATTCGCAGAAGGTGAAGCTGCTACAGGTGTATCTGTTACTACAAAAGATACAACTGAACCGATCCAGTATGAGACATTAGCAGATGCTTTGACAGCTACGAATGTGAGTGCTAATGCTGAAGCAGAAGCAGTGATCACTCTTAACGAAGATCAGGACGCTACAGCTACAACAATCGCTATTCCACTGAAAATCAATCTGAATGGTCACAAGCTGACAGAGACTGATTCGGCTGCTCTTGCTCCTGCAGCAGGTGCAAAAGGATCAACAATTGCAGATAATGCTATCTGCCGTAAAGATTCTGACACAGCAATCGTTTTTGCAAAGCATAAGACAAACACTGTTTACAACTGGGAACAGAACGCGACAACTGGTGACTGGGCAGTAGTAAGCAAGCTTGTTAGCTGCGAAAACTGCGGTGAAGTCACTGAGTCAACATCTGGCACAACTACTAAAGGTGAGCCGGTAGAAGGCAAAATCACTTACACTTATACAGAAGACGGCGAAACAAAAGCAACAAAAGTTGTAGACGCCGCTCCAGCTGCTGCTTACACTCATCCTGCAGCACACATTGTTGTAGTAAACGAAGTTAACCAGCACAAAGATGGTCTGCCAGTAGTAAAGGCAACTGTTCGTGATGAATCTATCAATGATGATGTTGATGCTGATGCAAAAGTTACAGCAGCTACAGAAGCTGAGATCAAAAAGCTCACGACAGATGATATCCCTGTTTATGCAGAGAATGGTACATCAGCAGCTAACCCAAAAGTAAATGAAGCTGCTACATGCTCGAGCAAAGGAAAAGTTATCTACAAGGTAGTCGTATCTGCTAAAGATGGCACAGAAGTTGGAACACTTTATCTGAAAGACAGCCAGGCTATTGCTGAGACTGATCATGTAAAAGGCGCTCTCAAGGGAATCAAATGGCTTGTTAAATCTGCAGATTATGACTCTGAAGAAGATGCCCTTGCAGCTGCAAAGACAGCAAAGAAAGTAGTTATCAAGGTAACAACTGCTACTGTTTCAAATGCCACAAAGTACTATTACTGGTCATATGATCCTACTATTGCATTTGAAGGCACAAAGACTATTTCTCAGGTAGTAACAAAGGAAGTTCCTGCAGCTGCATTGGAGGCTGACGGCAGCTTCACATATATGCCTGTTTATTTCTGTAATTTCGAAGATACAACAGAGATGGATGATGCTGCAGTTACAGTAAAGCCGCTAGCAGACGCTAAGACAGCTGCTGAATCTAACGATGGCAAACACTCTTCATGCACACAGTGGAAATATGCTGAAAAAGCATACACATATACATTCGGAACAGGTGCTGTTCAGAGTACATTCACATGCACATTTAAGGTACAGCCAACTGCTAAGACTACTGATTACATTTCCCACGTCAGCGATGGTACTCTGTATGATGTGGTAGATCAGCCAACATGTAAAGAAGAAGGTAGTGCAAAGGTTAAGTGTGCGATCTGCGGAGAATCCAACGTAGTAGTTTCTATTCCAAAACTTGCTGATAAGTTCGGTGCTTGGACAGGCACAGGTACACCTGCAATCGGAAGCTTTGTTATCGGAGATGTAACACTTTCAGGAACCAAACATAAAGTAACACTGAATGCTGATAAGACAGAAGCAACTGTTACACCTACCTGCACACAGCCTGGTGGCACATTTAAGTATTGCACACAGGAAGGCGGACACTGGGTACTTCAGGGAGAAGCAGTTCCTGCAACAGGACATAACCTTGCAATCGTAACAGAGGGTGCTTGGGATACAGGCGATAATGCTCCAGACTATACAGCTAAAAAGGATGATTATATTTACACAGCCAAGGTAGTCTGCAGCAATGCAGCTTGTGATGCTCCAACAGCTGTATTTGATGTTACATATCATTCAGCTAAGGGAACAGATGGTGTAAACGCTAAGTACAGTGCTATTGAGATCAATAAAGAAGAAAAGGGTAAGGATTGCCAGACTGTTGCTAAGACAACTTACACAGTTAAGGATGTAAAGGATAGAACAGGCGCTGCAATCACAACTACAGTATCTGGTGGTAACGATACTAAGGGTCCTCATACTCTTGAAGCTACTGGATTCAACTGGAGCAATGATTATGAATCTGCTACAGTAACAGCAAAGTGTACAGTTAAGGACTGCAACAGAACAGACCTTTCAGAAACTGCTAAGGTAACCAAGGTTACTGATGCTACAGGTTTGACAACTTACACAGCTACATATGGCGAGAAGAGCGAAGTCAAGAAGGTTTACACACTTGACGGCGCTAAGGTAACTTATGATGCATCTAAGATTACAGATGGTAACCTTGTTGTAGGTATTCCAGGAGCTGATGCACAGACACCAGAAGTCACTGTTGAACTTAACGGAACAGTCATTAACAGTAGTGAGCTCAAGGAGGAATGGAGCTACAATACTAACACAAGCGAAGTAAGCCTCACTATTAAATGGGCTGACAACAAGTCATATGATGATGACGCTGCTAAGAAGCCTTTAGCATCGGATCATGCTGACGCTAAGACGATCAAGGTTGCTGCAAAGAGCAAGTTTGCTGCTCCTGAAGTTACAGTTAAGAAAGACGGCAAGGCCACAACAACATACACTGGCACATATGATCCTGCAACAGTATGGTCTGTAGAGGCTGCATCTCGTGGTGTTACAGGCGCGGTTGTTAAGTATACTGTTGAAGATGAATACTATGATGCTGCAAAAGAGCAGTATGAGATCGATCATCTTGAATATGATCTTGACAAGGTAGATGACATTCAGGATGCTGGCACTTACTATGTATATGCGCAGCAGACAAAGGATGGATATACAACATATTCATCACTGATCGCTACTATCACTATTTCGAAGAAATATGTAGTAGTTGCAATCGACAACTTCACAATGAAGGAAGGCGAAACACCTGATTTCAAGATGACAGTTACAGCAGACGGAAGCATGATCGAAGTTGACAAGGATCAGTTCGTAGTAACATCAGCTGGTGGACAGGCTCTTGAAGACCTCATTCCTGGCGATTACAGATTGCTCGTAACATCAGACAACTACAGTGTTAACACACAGTTCACTGAGGGTCGTGTTGGATCAGTTACAGTTCTTACCAAGGACGGCAAGACAGCTGAGGAAGACGCTAAAGCTACAGCTGCTGCTGCAGATGCAGCTCTTGAAGGTGCTGCTAAGGTCAACACAAAGAACTACACAGATGACAGCGTTAAGAACGTAGCTGCTGCCAAGGCTGCACTTGAGGAAGCTCTCAAGAGTGGAAACAGAGCAGACATTAAGGCTGCTACAGCTGCACTGGAAGATGCTATCAAGAACGCAGTTGCCAAGAAGGCTAACCCAATGACAGCTAAGGCTAAGACAGTCAAGGCTAAGGCTTCCAAGAAGACAACTATTAAGAAGACCAAGGCATTCACAGTCAAGAAGGCTCAGGGTAAGGTAACCTTCAAGAAGACATCCGGAAACAAGAAGATCACAGTCAGCAAGGCTGGTAAGGTCGTTGTCAAGAAGGGTCTGAAGAAGGGTAAGACATTCAAGATCAAGGTCAAGGTTACAGCTGCTGGTAATGCAAATTACAAAGCTAAGAGCAAGACCGTAACTCTGAAGGTCAAGATCACTAAATAGTAATTGATTATTTAGCGAAAACCTAATGTTATGAATAGGGGATGTGTCCACGGACACGTCCCCTGTTTTCATAGCTTCATAATTGACATATCGTACTATATATTGTACTATATTTATGACAATATAATAAACGGAGGTATGTGTGATGCTTGCAGCAAATTTTTCTTCAGTACGCAATAAATTCAAGGATTACTGTGACCAGATATATTCCAATAATGAGACGCTCATTATTACCAGAAAAGATGATAAAGATGTTGTGTTGATCAGTCTGGACAGATATAACCAGATGGATAAGGAAATCCGTAATATGCAATACCTTATTAAACTGGCACGCGCAGAGGAACAGCTCAGATCAGGGCATATAGTGACAAAGACTATGGACGAACTTGAGGCGATGGCTGAATGAGTAAGATACAATTTACCGAACTGGGCTGGGAAGACTATTTATACTGGCAGTTCAGAGATAAGAAGATATTGAAAAGAATCAATAATCTCCTGAAAAGCATAGAGCGTGACGGAGCCGGCGATGGCCTTGGTCAGCCGGAAAAACTGAAGTATCTGAACGATGAATTCAGTAGGCGGATCAATGACTCAGACAGATTGGTGTATATGGTAACAGATGGGGTCATTATAGTGATTTCATGTCGAGGTCATTACGAAAAATAGTATTAATGCACATACCTACATACTCTTCTAAGCATAAAAAGCCACTCACCGTATACTCTCATAAAACGGTGAGTGGCATTATTCTCGTAACATAATTATTTAACTTTTATTGTGAATGTCTTGGTCTTGGACCCTTTGGCATATGTCTTGTTACCGGCCGCAGTCACTTTGACTTTAACTTTATATGAATTCTTTTTGAGTCCCTTCTTGATCGTGACTTTACCAGTCTTTTTGTTGATGGTGATCTTAGCGTTTCCGGACACTTTCGAATAAGTGACTGTACCCTGAGCTTTGCTTATCGCAAGCACTTTAGAGACTCCAAGTGATTGTGCCGCTTTCTTTACCTTGGAATATGCCACAGACGCAGTCTTGCCTTTTACGGTGAGCGGATTAGCCTTTTTGGCTGCGGCACAGGTGACCTCAACGTTGATGACCAGAGCGGAATAATCATTGCTCTCATTCTCGAAATTATACACATCTATGATCTCTACTAGACTGCCGCCACTCACCTTTACTGCCACACTATCGGGGAAATCATATCCAGCATTTCCCTTTATCGTGATCCACATCTTATACTTCTTCCCGGCTTCGCACTTGAAGTAAGTCGGAGGCTCCTGAGTACCATCCAGGCCGATCCAGCCTTTGGCTTCAACTTCATACGGTGCCCCGTCGATTCCGGATACTACAGGGTCAGTATTGCTGTCCGACCCCGCGGCAGGCGCTTTAACGATCACCTCTACATCTGTTATCATCTCCGCCGCATAGATGCTGTCCGCATACAATACTATCATCCCCAACATCATACACAGTGCCGCTGCAAGCACAGCGATATTTCTCGCTTTCATTTTCATATCTAAAACCTCCTTAAACGAATCATTTATATATGATAAAACCACTCGCCGATCTCTGTCCGAAATCAGCGGGTGGCAACGTTTTGGCAACAAAAATTCTTTAAATATCCGGGTTGGCCGGGTTGGTCATGGCGATTATGACGCTGACAACGCGCTCGAAGTCTTCTACGGTCTCATCGCCCTTGGCCTCGTACACTTTCTTTCCACGGAAAACGAATGTAGGCACCTTACTGAACTCACATCCCCTGTCGACCGGCGGGTTGTCTACCACATTTACGCGGTGGAAGCTTGCCGAATGACAGCAGGTGCACTGATTAGCTTCTATATTCTTTATTGCCTGTTCCGCCTTCTCACAAAGCGGATCTCCTTCTTTGTAGTAGAACTTAGTCGCATACCATGAATACATGACTTGCTCCTTCCATAAAACAAAAATATTTCTACAATTTTGATTATATCACACCATCAAAGCATATACAGTAGAAAAAGTGAATATTTATCTGTAGATTTATGGCTATCCAAAGTTAATTGGGGTCTAGGGAAAATGTAAAAATCTCAGATTTTGACTCAAATCGTCGTTTCTCTTTTGGGGGCGGGAATTGGGGTCTGACATGTGGATAAGTAAAGGGCAACGGGTGTAAACCGGTTGCCCTTTTCCATATCTCCAAATATCATTGAGATGTTCCACCAACTCAATGAAAGGAGATATGTTCATATGGATAATGATATCATAAAACTTCTGGGTATCAAAGAAGCTGGTATACATGTCCTGAAAGTCAGCGACACCAGAACCAGTCATATTGTAACGATTGAAAAAGAACTCGCTGCACATTACTGCCCGGTCTGTGGGATGAGAATGTATTCAAAAGGGACCTACAAACGCAGAGTCAACCATCCTGTAATGCAGGATGGACGATCAGTCATTCTTGAGATCAATCAGAGAAGATGGCAATGTACGAATCCGGAATGCAGAAATATCGAGACAGATCAGTTCAGTTTCGTTGAAAAGCGAAGACGAAATACCAATATGTCTGATTTACTGATCGTTCAGGCATTCAAGGATCATGAGGCGAGCGCCAGCTCGATCGCAAGACGCTTCTCCGTGTCGAATACTCATGCGATCACTACGTTCGCAAGATATGTCGATCTCCCAAGAAGACAACTGCCTGAGATTCTGTGTGTGGACGAAGTCCACCTCAACATATCAAAGAAATATAAATACGCACTTGTCCTTCAGGACTTTGTCACCGGTGAGCCGGTGGATCTTGTGGCTACAAGACGTGAGGAGCTTACGCTCCCATACTTTTCCGGAATACCCATTGCTGAGCGTCGTCATGTCAGATATATCATATCCGACATGTACAAGCCGTATCTCGAATATATCGATAAATACTTCCCCAATGCAGTTTCTGTAGTGGATTCATTTCACGTCATTCAACTGATCAACAGATACTTCCTTTCCTACATACGCAAAGTGCAGCATGAGCTGGATGCCCGTGACAGGGCTGAGCATGACAACAGAGAGCAGATGTTCCACAGAAGGCTTCCTTTCAAGCACTCAAAAGAATATCTGATGCTGAAGAAATATCACTGGATGCTCCTCAAGAACCCGGATTCTATCCACTACTACACCCAGCCAAAACTGGATAAGTATCTTAACCGCATGATGAACACTTACGATTACTTTGAATATCTGTACAGTCTTGATGTGTCGTTCAAAGAACGCAAAATATTGAGAGACAAGTATATCGCTTTCAACAAGAAATATGGTGGTGATCCGAAGAATGCCAGACATGCATTGAAAGAACTCATCAACCTGTATCGCAGTAACAAATATAAAATGTTTCAGGAGATCTCATATACACTTGAGGAGTTCTTCGAGCAGATCATCAATTCGTTCGTGCTCGTAAAACAGAATGACATGGAGGACTCATATCAAAGAAGATTGTCCAACGGACCAATAGAAGCTCTTAACAGGATCCCAAAAGACATGAAACGGATCGGCAGAGGTTATCTGAATTTCGAACATATCAGAAACAGATTTCTCTTTTCCCAGAGAAAGAATGCTGCTATCCTGGCTTCTCCAAAGCCATTAAGTGAGGTACTGATCAAAATAATCCAGCCTGTTGATGAGTAAGATTAAGGGAGCGGCTTTCGCCGCTCCCACTTATCCACATAGGTCTGTTTTTTGACTATATCTGCCCCCAATTCCAGACCCCAATTAACTTTGGAGATACCCCAATTAACTTTGGATAACCAGATTTATTGCCAAAACATTGCCATTGACAAAAAAGGGGATGCATCCGTAGATGCATCCCCTTTGAGTTACTCAAGTGAGCTTTCAAGATCTGTTTAGTAAACAGTATAACACTAGTTAAACAGTTTTACTATTTTACAGTGATCTTGAGAGTCTTTGTAGCTGCTGCCTTCTTGTAGTTCTTGGAAGCTGCAACTGTTACCTTGACTTTGACTGAGTACTTACCAGCCTTCAGGCCCTTCTTAACTGTGACCTTACCAGTCTTGCTGACTGTGATCTTCTTGTTTCCGGAAGCCTTCTTGAATGTAACCTTGCCATCGCCGACCTTAGTAGCCTTGAGCTGGAATGACTTTCCGGCCTTCAGTGACTTCTTCAGCGGTGAAACCTTCTTGACCTTGGAAGCAAGCTTTGTGATCGTAAGAGTAGCTCTTACTTCTTCGATGTTGTAGTTAGCATTGTTAGCTGTAGCTACGAGCTCATACTTGCCAGCATCAGTAGGATCCTTGATATCGCCGACTGTGTTGACGATGATATTCAGGTCATCATCATTTACAAGACCGTCGATAGTGAAGAGACTTGTAAGATCGACCGGCTTACCATTATACTTGACTGAAGTATCTGTCATGACGATCTTGGCATTACGCTTCTCAATGTGAACATATCCGCTGATATTTACGCTGTAGTTAGGATCATATGTTACGAGCTCGCTCAGTGAATAGGTTCCAACTCCGAGCTTGGAAGCATCAGCTGTTGAAAGTCCGATCTCCTTGTCGAGAGCTTCATCGCCGGTTGTTGCTACGAAGTTTGTATCTCCGTATACCATGTACTGTGTCTTGGTTGTGATCGTAGCTCCTGTGTATTTAGGCTCGATCTCAACATAAAGGAGTTCACCATATACTGTTGTATATCCTTCAGCTGACAGCTGTCCTACGACTACATAGTTACCGGCATCTGTCATTTCAGCCTTATCTGTATAGGTAAGTGTTGCAAGTGCAGCCTGGTATGCCTGATATGAATCGACCTTATCCATCAGTTTGCTGTAATCTGCAGAAGCTACAACTGCATATTTAACAACAGCACCTGTTACAGGCAGATATGAAGTCCCATCGTATGCTTTAGCTTCAACTGTATGAGCCTTTCCATCAAACTCTTTTTCTACATATCTTTCACTTGTACCGGAAACCAGCTTACCGTCGAATTTAACCTCATCAGTATAGAGCTCACCCGGCTTTACGCACTTCGCGATGCCCTTTGCTGATCCGACTGCTGCTGTGTTAGGAGCTGCGTTTACTGTAATGTTATTGATGCCTGCAACAAGACCTCCTGCAACAGGACCAGAGATCTCTACTGTGTAGAGCTTGCTGTCGATAGTAGCGCCGTTGATCTTTACAACTACGAGTTTATTGAATGCATCACTACTATACTTAAGAGTATTGATATCGATCTCTTTTCCATCATTGATCGTTACTGTAGCCTTGCTCAGATCGAATACAGTCTTGGTGTTGTTTGTGAGTGTAACACCTGCAAGAGTAGCAGTGTAAGTTGTTGATCCATCTGCATTGTCTACTGATGTGACTGTAGCATCCTTCGTCTGAACGTCTTTGTTGCCGTCAGCATCCTCCTTGTGCAGGCACTTGCTGTTTGTGCACTGCTGAAGGACTGTAGCTGTCTTTCCATCAGCTGAGAATGTAACAGTGTTGCTGTATTTGTGCGGTCCTGTGAGGACTGTGCTCTCAACTGTCTTGGTAACAGCGCTTCCTGAAGCATCTACGACACCGTTTACAGTGTATGTGAATGAATCATACTTGGAGCAGTCTGCGCCTGCAGTAGCCTTTGCAGTAACAGCACCGAATACATGTATTGCAAGATCTGTTGTTACTGTATCTGTTGAGCCCTCATCAAGCTTAAAGTCCTTATATGCATCAAGCTTCTTTGCCTCCGCAAATGTAAGCTTATGATAAATATAATGACCGTCTTCAAGGCAAACCTGGCACATCTTATCAAGTGCACATGTGATATCATCTGCAGTTGTTGCTGTAGCAGGTGCGTCCCATACAACTGACTGAGCCTTAACGAAATACTTGTGGTCGATCATGTCTTTTACTGATCCCTCAACAAGTACTGGATGCCAGTTATTAGCATCGTTAGTGAATGTGTAAAGGACTTTCTTTCCATCCTTGAGAACATATGCTCCATCTTCCCAGCCGCCGTCGCTTACTGTGCACTTCTTGTACTGGAATCCATACTGATTGCATGTAGCTGCTACTGTGTAGATCTTATCAGCACCGTTTTCCTGCTCGAATGTGTGTGTGGCAAGCTTAGGAATCTCGTAAGCATCTGTCTCATAATTACAGAACTGACATTTTACATCAGCAACACCTGTAGTTGTATGTGTAGCAGGTGTTGTCTGCTGGAACTTTGCAGCCCATGTTGAACGTGTGGCATATTCATGCTTTCCAGCTACTGTAGCATTGTTGAGCTTGAATGTATATGTAGCGATGTTTCCGGAAACGTCAGTGTATCTCTCTGAGATCTGATCATACTCATATACAGTGTGGCCGCATGGCTGAGTTGTTGTCTTCTTAGGAGCCATTACCTGAGCGTCGCCATAGAGATCAACGTCGCCCTCTGTTGGAGCATAAACAAGACGATATGTGACTTTTCCATCAGCTGCGAGTGCATTTTCAGGAGCATCTGCTGTTGCAGTTGTAATAGTTGCATCCCATGATGTCTTGCCTTTGTCATCTGTGAGCTGGAGCTGGATACCCTTGATGGTATTCTTCTCTGCTGTTGTCTTGTCAGCATCTTTTACTCCAGTAAGAGTTCTTTCAACTTTCTGATTATTAGGAAGTGTGAATTCTACTGTATAATCAGCTGTTCCATAAGTACTGATAGTAGGTGCTACAACGTTGGCTTTGCTCTTAAATGTACCCTGCAGCTTGATCTTGTTGCCGTTGTCGTCAAGAGCATCGATGCCATTCTTTGTGTAGAAAGCAAAGAACTGTGGCTTTCCGTCGCTTCCAAGGATCGCAAGTTCGTCGCCAGCCTTGACATAATCTACATCACCAAGAGCATAAGTGTCCGTAGCTGCGCTCTTGTCTACTGTCCAAGTGTCATAGAAACCCTTGAATGAAGCTCTGTATGTGATCGTTGTTGTGGTCTCTTCATATACTGTTCCCTGAATAGGTTCTGAAAGGACCGAGTCACCATTCTTGCAGTATGCAGTAAATATAGCTTTTGAAGGATCTGCAGCTGTCGGTGTAGCTGAAGCACTTGTGTAAACGTGCTCGTCATGATAGCTATAGACCTTTCCATTTACGTTCAGGCATGCATCTGTTTTATAAGCTGTGATCTCAACACCTTCTGTAAGAGTAGCACCGCTGAAATCAAGTGTGAGATTGTCTTTCCCGGATGGGATAACATAGGAATTGTTTACTGTTCCTGTAACTGTGATAGTGCTTCCGTCTGTTGCTGCTGCATATGCATCAACGATGCTTGACTTTGTAACCTGGTTTCCATCGACTGTTACAACACATGTAACTTCATCAGGATCTCCAATGGCTGCAAATGCCATTGTCGGCATATAAGTGAAGATCATTAAAGCAGACAGAAGTACAACAAGGATTTTCTTGAATTTCTTGTTCATCTTTTTCTCCTCTTTCTTAATACAATAACTTATTTCTTTTGATTAGTGATAACGAATAATTAACAATAGCGATAACTTTAAACTTTGATCAAAATTTAAAAGTGACGGTAAATTTCTTTACTCTTAATTCCCACAGCCTCCTTTCAATGTTTCTTTTATTCCAAACACATACCGTCGGTGTGTAGAAACCAAATATTAAATTATGAATCAAAGTTGATCAGTAAACGTCGCGTTCACTGATCGCTTTTGAGCATAGTAAGTCAGTAAACGTAGCCTACTCTACAGAGAATAATATACCGCAATTGAGAATTACAGTCAATATTATTCACATGTATGTTGTACTATAATTATTATTAAGAATTTATTAAAAAAGACCTCCGGAAGCGATTTTTTGACGTATTCCGGAGATTCTTTTATCTACATATTATATATAACTATATATAGTCCTGAAGCGGGCTTTTCTGACCCCGCATCAGCCGCCCAGATAAGCCTTCTGCACGGTGTCGTTGCTTCTCATGTTCTCGGCTGTATCTGAGATAACGATATTTCCTGTCTCGAGCACGTATCCCCTGTCGGCGATCTTCAGTGCCTTGTTGGCGTTCTGCTCTACTACCAGGACCGTGATACCGTCGTCATTCAGCTTCTTTATGACCTCGAAGCAGGTGTTGACCATGATCGGCATGAGTCCCATGGATACCTCATCAATGAGAAGCATCTTAGGATTCAACATCAGCGCACGCCCTATCGCAAGCATCTGCTGCTCGCCTCCGGACATCGTCGCCGCCAGCTGTTTTGACCTCTCTCCCAGTCTCGGGAAGATGTCGTAGACCATGTCGATATTGTTTTTGATCTGACTCTTGTCCTTGAGCTCATATGCGCCCATCTTCAGGTTCTCCTCAACAGTGAGCTTCCCAAACACACGGCGCCCTTCAGGTACATATCCGATACCCATCGCCGCTCTTTTGTGAGCAGGGAGATGAGTTATATCCTGTCCGTCGTAGATAATGCTGCCGGACGTAGGCTTCACAAGGCCCATCACTGTTTTGATCAGCGTGGTCTTGCCGGCTCCGTTAGGGCCGATGATCGAAACGAGCTCGTCGTCTTCTACATTTACGGAAACTCCGTGGAGGACCTCCATCATGCCGTATGATACATACAGATCTTTAATTTCCAGCATCAGTCTTTATCCTCCTCTCCGAGATAAGCCTCGATGACCTGCTTGTCGTTCTTTACATATTCAGGCGACCCTTCGCAGATCTTCTTTCCGTAAGACAGGACCGTGATGCGGTCGCAGACCTTCATGGTGAGAGGCAGGTTGTGCTCGATAAGAACGATCGAGTTGCCCTGATCCTTCAGATGATATATAAGTTCAGTGATCTCATTGATCGCGAAGTTGGACAGCCCTGCGCAAGGCTCGTCCAGCAGTATCAGCTTCGGATCCGTTACGAGCGCACGCGCTATCTCAAGCCTTCTCAGGTATCCAAGTGAAACGTCAGAAGCTTTTTTGTTCGCAACTCCCGCAAGGCCTGTCTCATAAATCACCTGTTCGACTTTCTCCTCGACTTCCGGAGTATGTGACTTGTGGAAGTATGATCCGATGCCTGTGTAGTCGTGGACTCCCGCCGCGGCGAGCACATTGTCGAATATCGTGAGTCCGCGCAGCGGCTTGCTGATCTGGAACGTTCTGGCAAAGCCCATCTTGGCCATCTTGTACGCAGGCGTCCCGGTTATATCCTCTCCTTCAAAAGTCACCTTGCCCGCAGTCGGCTTATATACTCCGCATATCGCATTGAACAAAGTCGTTTTCCCGGCTCCGTTAGGACCGATGATGCCAAGCGTCTCGCCTTTGTTGACTACGAGGTCGAAGCCGTCTATCGCCTTCAGCCCTCCGAAATACATCTTGAGGCCTTCTATTCTCATTAATTCTTCCATTATGCGAGGCCTCCTTCCGTATTCTTTACCTGAGCTCCGGCAACGTCTCCCACGGAAGCCGCCTGCTCAGCGATAAGGTCGGCTCTTGTCTTCTTTCTCGGAACGAACTTCCTGAATACTTTAACGATGAGCTTCCATACAGGACTCTCGTCTCCGAGAAGTCCTTCAGGCATGAATCTGATCATTACGATAAGAAGCACTGCATAAACGAGCTCTCTGTAGTTGTCCGCGAATCTCAGCACTTCCGGAAGGATCGTAAGGAGCAGTGCCCCGAAGATCGGACCTCTTAAGGTGCCGAGTCCGCCTATTACGCACATCGATACGACCTGGATCGAGAAAACGAAAGCGAAGTCGCTCGACGAGATGAATCCCATTCTGTGTGAATAGAGGCCACCCGCGAGCCCTGCAATCGCAGTACCGATAATGAAAGCCAGGATCTGGTATTCACTTACGTTGATACCAAATGATCTTGCGGCAGCCGAGTCATTCTCGATCGAAGCCAGAGCCATGCCGAACCACGAGTGCCTCATCTTGGTTATCAGCAGGCACAGGATCACGACAAGTATGGTGGCAAGGATGAAGAAATGGAAGTTGTTCATCCTGACGCCGAAGATAACAGGCTTGGAAGTCGTAAGCCCAAGCGTTCCTCCGGTGATCTTCAGTGTATTGAATATGGCCGCCATTACGAAGTTGATACCGATGGTGGTTATCGCGAGGAAGTCTTCCTGAAGTCTCAGTGAAATGACTCCGAGTACTGCTCCGAAAATGCCCGATACGATCATAGCGATGACAAGCGCCGCGAAGAACGGAACTCCGCGAGTCGTGCAGATCGCAGCCGTGTAGGCGCCGATACCGAAGAACGCGGCGATACCCATCATCGCCTGCCCCGCGTAACCGGTTATGATGTTCAGCGAAAGCGCCAGAAGAGTGAATATAGACGCAGTCGCAAGAATCGAATACAGATATGCATTACCCATAGCGACGCCTCCTTACATCTTGTTCTTCTGACCCATGAGGCCTTCAGGCTTGATGAGCAAGATCACGATCAGCACGATGAACGCTATAGAGTCCTTCGGGATCGGTAAATTGGTGTAAGCCGAAACAAAGACCTCCGTGAATCCTATGATAAGTCCCGCTATGACTGTGCCGACAGGATTCCCGAGTCCGCCAAGTACGATAATTGCCAGCATCTTGTATGACGGAACTTCGCCGAGAGCCGGGGTTATGGAATTGTAGAGAATTCCCACCATTATACCTGCTATCGCGGCAAATCCGTATCCAAGAATATATGAAAGAGCCATTGCGTTGTTCGTATTGACACCGCAGACCTTTGCTATCTCTGCATCGTTGGCCGTGGCCCGCCACGCAAGCCCCAGCTTCGTCTTGTTCAGCAGCAGCCAGAGCACGAGCAGAAGCGCCGCTGTAAGCACGAATATAAGGATCCAGGCAGGTATCAGCACTACAGGTCCGATCTGTATCGACTTGACCCCCGCCTCAAAGTTGTATGACTTGGAATAAGGCCCGCAGATCAGTCTGACGAGGTCAGACGACATCGTGAACAGGCCAACCGCAGCTACAAGCGGAATGATCGAAATAGTATTCGGTTTCGCAAGTATCGGGGAATAAATGAACCTCTGGATCAGTATGCCGAGTATACCCACTATCACTGCAGACGCAATGAACGCAAAAGCAATATTGCCGGTAGCGTGATAGATATACCATCCTATGTAGGCACCGATCAGATACGCGCCCGCGTTAGCGATGTCCAGTATGCCCAGGATACCGTAGATAAGGGTGGCACCCATGGCAGTCAGGGCATATACGCTTCCGATGGCCAGCGCATTCATCAGTTGTTGTGTAAACATTTGATAGTCCTTCTAAAATCAGATATAGGGGGAGACGATGATTCGCCTCCCCCTCCGTTAATACTAGTATATCAGCTTTGCCGCTTCACACGGCGTCAAGACTAATAGTTTGCAGGGTCGATGATCTCAGGATCGTCGATAACGCCTGCTGAATGATATTCACCGTCTGTTACGAGCTGGATCTCTACAGGCTTAACAGCGGATCCATCCGGATTGTAGCGGATAAGTGTTCCTGTTACTGTATCGAAGTTCTCGAGTCCTGCGATGTACTTCTGCATAGCAGCTGTGTCAGCTCCGCACTCTTTCAGGGCAGCGAATACTACCTGGAATGCATCGTATACGGAAGCACCTACCATGTCAGGCTGGATGTCATATTCCTTTACATAGTTGTCGATGTAGGCGATAGTCTGCTCATCCTTGGAGTCACGGTTCATGTTAGTTGTGATGTAAAGTCCGTCAGCATATTCGCCTGCGATGTTAAGAAGCTCGAATGAGTCAGCTCCTTCGCATCCGAGTACAGGGATATCAAGCTTCTTCTGGCCTACTTCACGCAGTACCTGAGCAGCCTGTTCATAGTAGTTTACTGAGTAGATCAGGTCAGCTCCTGCTGCTGCAGCTGCAGTTACAGGTGATGAAAGATCGTTATCGGAAATGTCGATAGCCTGCTCATAGACGATCTTGATAGGTGAATTCATCTTCTTCAGCTGAGCTTTGAATCCCTCTACCTGAGCTGAGCCGAAGTCAAGGTCTACGCTGATGATAGCTACCTTTGTAGCCTTCAGCTCTTCTGTCGCATATTTAGCGGCGGCAGCTCCCTGCAGTGCCTGCGGGAATGACTGTGAGAAGATCAGGTCGCCTGCGTTTACAACGTCAGGGTGTACAGCGTAAGCAGAAACCATGAGCTTTCCGGCATCCTGGAAGATAGGAGCAGCTACCTTGGTAGGTCCCGAATATGATCCGGATACTACCGCAGCGATGCTGTCGTCTGAAGCAAGCTTCTCAGCGATGTTCGCAGCTTCTGTTGTGTCGAGCTTATCGTCGAAGTCAACGAGCTCTACTTTCTTGCCGTCGATCCCGCCGTTCTCGTTCAGCAGCTTAACAGCAAGCTTTGCTGAGTTGAGTGATGACTGTCCGTCTGCTGATGCAGCCGGAGCAGAAACAGGTGCAAAGAATCCGATCCTGTAGACTTCTTCATCTCCGCCCTCGCTGCCTGATCCGCCTTTGGATCCGCATCCGGCCATCGTGAATACCATAGCAGCAATAAGTAATAATGTTAAAAACTTTTTCATATCAATTGCCTCCTCAATCAAACAATAAATACTGTATAGATTTTAGCACTTTAAAGCATTGCGTGTCAATATTTACGCTATCATGTTAGATGCGCTGTTATTGTTTTCATATTCATAATAAGTACATATCTTATATCATTTGATATATAATATAATAAATATTTATTGAATCTGTTTTTCATACTTGGAGGTATAGTACCGTGAGCATTAACAAAGCATTGACAAATACCTGTAAATGCATAGCCTTACTGCTGACAATAGCAGTTATGGCATCGCTTATAATGTTTACAGAAATAG
>CAYMBU010000001.1:0-65532 GCA_964388765.1 uncultured Eubacterium sp. | reverse complement strand
GTGGAGTATGATTTTGCTATTTGATGATTTGTTAATAAAACATATTCTTGATCCACTAGTTCGTCCTCTGTTATCTATCGTATATCCAAAGTAGCATAGAAGAGATTCTACCTCATCAAAGGAAAAATCTTTAGGATGTGATATAAGCCGTTCAATCAGCTTATCCTTTTTGCCCATATTATCAGTTCCTTTCTTAAACAGTATCATTAAATGGCATCATATGCAACTATTTATAGTTGTAAACGATGTATATACTCATATCTTGCTGTTTACATTATCAACTTCCCCATACAGTGTCAATGGTTACTAAAATGGCTGGAAGTGTTGAAACTCTAGCATTTCTGGGTGTCTGATAATTCTCTTACTCAAAAGGATCACAAAAAATGCTGATCTAAAGGCTACTCTAGATCAGCATTTTTGTGTAATAAAAATATATTCTCTTAACTGTTTATTATCAGTTCTTCGTAACGTTCTGTACGATCAGCGGGCTGTCCATATCCTGCGAAAGCACTCCGACATAGAAGCCATCATAATAGTAGATGTATTCCTCGCCGTCTGTCGCACAGTTCGCGTTCTTCTTCTTCTTGTTCGGCTTGCCGATCGCGGCGATCAGCGCGCTTGCTTTCTTGCCGATGTACTTCTTGGCAATGGAATATTTATCCTGCTTTTTTTCCTCTTTCTTGCCGGAGTCTTTTTTCTTATCCTTCTTCTTCTTTTCGGCCTTCTTTTTCTTTTCTTCTTCCTTCTTGGCCTTTTCCTCTTCAGCCTTCTGCTGAGCTTCCTTCAGCTCGACGATCTTTCCTTCGGCGTTTGTCAGCTTGTCGATTGCCTTCTGGCTGACGAACTTCTTCTGGTCGTCTGTCAGCTGGTTGTATTCTGCTCTCGCCTGGATGACAGCGTTCTCTGCGTCAAGAGTCACGTTGTCCGGGATACCGTTGATCACTTCCTCTGCCTGCTTCGCGGCTTTCTTGTTTTCTTTCTTTTCGGCGTCCCGCTCGGCCTTCTTCTCCTTCAGCTCCTCGATCGTCCTCTCTGCTTCCTCCAGCTTTGTCACTGCAGCGGAAGAAACGAGTTCCTTCTGTTCATCTGTCAGTGCGTCATACAGCTCACGCGCGCCTGCGACTTCTGTCTCATCCTTCAGCTTCAGCTCATCGATCCCAGGCAAAGCCTCCACAGCTCCGACAAAAGCATTGGCCGCGGCTTCGTTTTCCTGCTTTATCTGTTCCTGCCTGGCCTTTTCAGCTTCTTCCTTTTCTTTCTGCTTCGAGTTACACGCCGCGGCAGATAGTGCCATCGCGACGCACATTAAAATGATTGCTGTTCTTTTTACCCAATTCCCCATATTATAAAGCCTCCTTATTTATATATAACTATCTGTTTATTATCTGATCACTTGACAGCCGGTGATCCACCGCCCACTCAACGGCTCGGTTGCGGTCGCCTACTACCGGCCTGCTCGCTGTCGGTTTCCTGGCTTGCTTACCGCCGCCTACTCGCCGGCCTGTTCGCTGTCGTATTCTCCCAGCGTGTCCGTGACACGCCATTCACCGTTTTTTGTATACGCCAGATGTAGATCGAAACTGCCTTCCGGCAGATCTTCTGTTTTGAGATATGCCGCACAGCCCGGAATTTTGCCGCTGTCAGCTGCATCGGTTTTGCCCGTGCCGCCGGCATTACTGCTGCCGTTTTCGTTTTTGCCGCTTCCGCCTGCGGCTTTTGATGTCGACACACGGAAAAGTGCGTGGTACTCAGTTTCGCCGGTATCTTTGCTCTGGAGCACGAGACATACCTTCGAGTCGTCGTCGGTCAGCTCAGGATCAAGCGTGCCCTGCACATAAGTGTAATCGAACTCGCTGTCGGACGGCGCCATCTCCAACGAACCGGCGTACTTCTCTCTCGTGACGTCCGGAGCAAGAAGTTTGTCGAGCAGCGACATGTCCTCGGTCGTGATGCACTGATCCGTCGTGGAAATGACCGGCGCGTCGCTTATCAGCCTGTCGAGATTCCGCTCGACCGTCTCGAAAACCACCGTCCCGTAGCCCTCGTCCGCGGCCCTTCCGATATCATACGGAGTGCCATTCAGGAAAAGCGCCTCGCCGAACTCTTCCGCCATCCACGGCGTAAGGGAATTACCGAAAGAGTCCCTTATCATCAAAAGCGTTCCATCGGCGCCGCTGTAGCTTTCTGTCACGATCTCGGATTCCGTGGACCAGTCCGGCCTTGCCATTATATCGGTCGTCTCCAGTTCGCCGGTCTCGTCGTTCAGCGTGCTGACCTCGACCCTTTCATTATACACGGAAGAATCCATTTTGTCATAGTATACCTGCTCGTCAGCAAAGCTGTTGGTCTTGCCACTCGCTATTTCATTGCTGCCGGCCGTGCCAGCCGTCTTCTTATTGCCGCCGGTCGAGCCAGCTGCCTTATCTTTACTGCCGGCCGGATAAAGCATGGCCGTCAGGTCGCCGTAGAAATCTTTCCTTATCTCCGACCTGCCGTCGTCGTAAGACATGCGCTCGCGTCCCAGCGCACTGACGATCTCGCCCGCGACGAGTGCGGCGCCCGTATTGTTCCAGTGAGAGTCACCTTTGAGATACATGACCTCGTCAATGTCGTTGAAAAGCTCATACAGGTCCAGGTAATTCACATCGGATCTCTCCAGAAGCGGCTTAAGCCTCGTCATGTTCCGCTTTGATACGTTCGGCCTGTAGCGCGAAGGCATCAGCTCCGGGTAAAGGCTGTTTTTGTTCGGCGCGACCGTGAAGAGGAAGTCAATGTCCTGCGCCTCCAGCTCATCCTGCATGAGCTGTATATTATATGAAAGCGACGCGACTTCATAGTCGGTCAGCTCGTCGCGCCCCAGATAATCGTTGAAAGAATCCTTATAGAAAAGATAGCCTTTTCTGCCCACGACAACGCCGTCCTGGCCTGATACGCCGAACACTTTCGCCTTGATAAGGTCACCCGCAGTCACCATCTCACGCCGCAGCGCGAACTTCTTTGCAAAATAGTCGCCGGCGCTCTCCAGGAAGCTACTGCCGGCACCACTAGAACTGCCGCCGTCGGGATTGCTGCCGCCGGTTGTGCCGATGAGTGCCGCCGTGTCCAGCTTCCCCGCAGCGAAAAGCGGTTTCAGCCTTACATCCGCTTCTTCGCTCTCGGCCTCTTGGTTTCCAAACCACGGCATCAGAACAAGCGGCATAAGCGACGCCGCAAAGAAAAGCACGATGAACGTGATCTTCAGTTTTCGGATAGTTTCCTTCTTCATGGTTATATTGTAACATACATGAATTGCCGGTCAAAGTTTAAAGCAACATGAAAATCGTGATCGAATCGGGAGCCCGTAAGGGTTTTGATGGAACTACGGCGGATGTCCGGAAAAACGTGGCAAGAGCCTGTATTTACACGGCGAAAAGTGATATCATATCTGTATGAACAGCGGAACATATAGCTGGATATGAACTACAGAAGGGAGAATTCCAAATGAAGGCAGTTTATAAAAATACGCTTACGATCCTTGCGGCGGCCTGCGTTGTTTTGATCTGCATGATGCTCGTACAGACGAGCTATGCGCACGCGGGGATGTCTTTTGATGAAAAGACGGATGGCGTCAATTCTTACAGCAGGGCAGAAGGCATAACACTGAATGATGACAACTGGTTCACCATCTATCCGACAGAGGGCACCGGCGATATAATGTCGTACACCAAAAGCGGAGATACAGATTGCTGCTGGATAAGTGTCAAGACATGGTCAAGTCGCAGCGCAGACAGTTATATCAGCGTGTACGGCATCAAAGAAGGAAGCTGCGCGATAACGGTCCAGAATGTCAGCAACCCGTCGGACGAGGTCACGATACCTATCACGGTCACATCCAAGGTAACAGAAGCGACACTTAAGAACAGCTCCATAATTGATCACTACTATGGATTGAAGATGCTGGAACTCAGCACGATGAAAGGTGCCGACGCGACGCTCAAGGTCGGAGATGATGTTTATACAGATTTCACCAGAGAAGAATATCAGGATCACGATAACCTGACGTTCAAGCTGAACAAAGCATATAAGATCGGCACCAAGATCATACCTACCATTACGTATAACGGTCTTACCGTTCAGGCAAAGACGGTTAAGATCAACAGCGCCACTTCATGCTGGGGATTCAAATCCAGCAAGAAAAAGGCCAAAGTTCTCAAGGTCGAGGTCAGGAACCTCCACAAAGGAGACGTCGTTAAGGTCAAATATAAAGGAAAGACATACAAATCCGCCAAGTGGAAGACAGACACATCCTACGAGACCTGGAAATGGGTGAGCGTCAAGCTGAAGAAGAAAATGACATCATCAGCCAAGTTCAAAGTCTGGGTCGTGAATAAATACGGACAGAAGCTTACCCTTCCATCTACGTACCAGCTAAAGAACTGGAAATACGAGGCCATGTGGTAAAATAAACAATGCTGACAGAATGTTTTCCGAGTAATTTAAGCGAAGAGATCTAAGCAGAGATATAAGCAGAAAAATATAAATAAAAGCGGGTGCCTTTTCACATGAATCGAAAAGGTGTCCGCTTTTTGCTATCTACATACTGGTCTCCGATTACATTCAGTGTGGGTACTTTTTTGCGGGGTTTTGCACAAAAGTGCTACTTTTTGGACGTTTCTTTTTAAAAAGTATCAAAAACCTTCCTTTTATTGGTGTAAAAAGCCCTTGTTTTGATACTTTTTGATTGCTTTATCCGCAAAACTGCTACTTTTTGATGATTATTCTCTAAAAAGTATCACCTTGAAATAACATACTTTCACTGCTTTGATGACCGAAACACCAAAACCCCAAACAAAATCGCTCTAAAACGATTTTTCACAAAGTGATATATTGCTCGTGGGGAAACGTCGTTGCCGCACATCAGAATCTGAAATATATGAACGGATTGAATGACGCGCCTGCGATCTCAAGTACACACAGGATGAAGAGCACTGCGGTGACAATGTACGCGCCGACTCCGTGCTCGCACAGTTTTTCGTTCAGCTTTGGATGCGGCGCGCAGAAGAAGCAGGCTGCCGCAAAGAGCGTTATGTTATATGCGTTCAATGCTTCCATGCAGGTATTGTATGCAGCCGAAGGATCTTCGACGGCACTTCCGAACCCCGTAAGCATCTCTTTATACATCAAAAGTCCGTCCGTGAGCGTGTCCGCTCTGAAGAGGACGAACGCGAAGATCACGATAAGTATCGTATACAGCCAGCCAACGGCTTTTGATAGTGAGAATCTTCTGGCTTTTCCCAAACCGGAGGACGCGCCGACTTTCCCCAAACCAGCGGACGTGCCGATTTTCCCCGAGCCGGCAGTCACGGCATCGTTCCACAGGCCGGAGCCGCCTTCCCCCGGAAGTATCCGTCCAACCAGATCTTCCACAACTATCGCTATGCCGTGGATCATGCCCCAAATCACGAAGTTCCAGCTCGCTCCGTGCCAGAGCCCGGTCGCGAAGAACACAATAAGTTTGTTGATCTCGGTCCTTGCCAGACCAACCCGGCTCCCGCCCATAGGGATATACAGGTACTCCTTGAACCAGGTCGAAAGCGATATATGCCACCTGCGCCAGAAGTCTTTGATGCTGGTGGAGATATATGGATGGTCGAAGTTTTCTTTGATCGTAAAGCCGAACATGTGTCCGATACCGATCGCCATGTCGGAGTATCCGCTGAAGTCGAAGAAGATCTGCATCGTATAGCAGACGGCGCCGATCCACGCAGTGCCCGCGGACATGTCAGCCTCAGGAAGGCCGAACATCATATCAGCGACAGCGCCCATGGAATTCGCGAGGAACATCTTTTTGGCGAGTCCGGTCACGAACCTGTGGATGCCGATAGTGATCTCATCGATATTCTGTGTACGCGATTCCAGATACGGCGCGATGTCATGGTATTTGACGATCGGTCCCGCGATAAGCTGCGGGAAAAACGAAATGTAAAGCATCACCTTACCCAGGCTTTTCTGCACAGTCGAAGGGTCGCGGTATACGTCGATCACATACGACAGCGCCTGGAATGTGAAGAACGAGATCCCGATCGGAAGCGCTATCTGCGGGACACGCAGGCTAAGGCCAGTCACATCATTGATCGTCTGCACGAAGAAACCGGCGTATTTGAATACGCCGATCAATAGAAGATTACAAACGACAGCGACCGCGAGCAAAGCCCTCTGGGCAGATGTATGCATCCTGCCGGCCGACTTGGCTGTTTTGTCTGCGCTGCCAGCCTCTCCGGCAGAGGCAGCCTTGTTTTCGGAAACATGAAAAGCCGGGGCGTTTATATCCGCTCCGGCTATCATCCTTGCAAGAATATAGTTCAGCACGATCGAGCCGAGCATGACGAGCACGAATAAAGGCTCGCCGTACGCATAGAAAAACAGGCTCGCGATCGTGAGCATCGCATTCTTCGCCCGAAGTCCCGGCATAAGGGCATACGCCGCAAATACCAGAGGCAGGAATATGAAGATGAACGGTGCTGAACTGAATACCATATGACTTTAGTGTGATTATATTAGAATGTGTTTTGTTTGTCCGGTGTGTAGAGATAGTCTTTATATGCAGCGTCGACGTCTGACAGCTTGAACTCCTTGTCCTTGTACTCTTTTCCGTGGAGCTCGTCCTTGGTCTTGCCCATGAACGCCATGGACTTCTTGGTAATAGTTACATCGAATACAGCGTCGTACACCAGTTTTTTGCTTTCTACCCAGGCATGATCCTGATTATCTTTGATATCGCCGGTCCTGGTGCATTTCCCTGTCACAAGTGACGGATTGTCGCCGAGAGCTTTGAATGTAACAAAAGTCAGAGCCGCGACGTTATAACACTTCCCGCCTTTTTTCTTAGCGGCGGTCAGAGCATATGAGCCGATTACGGAAGAAGATGTGATAGGCTTTACGTCGAGAGCAATGTACTTAGATCTGTTCACGATCTTCTTGTACGCTGTCTGAAGCTGCGCCGCAGTAGCGCTGTTTTCCGGCTTTATCTTTGCTGCTGAGATGATATATCCGGCAGCTGTGTTTCCGGCTGTGCTGCCTGTGTCCTTGTAACTGTAGTTGTACCTCTTGCCGTTGGACTTGAAGAACCAGACTTTATTGTCTGCATCTTTCCAGGACTTGTTCCTGTAAGCCGGAGCCTTGCCGCTTGACTTCTTGAAGTAGTAGTATGCGGTGCTGACCTTCTTGAGCCCTGTCTTGAGGTACATCTTACCGGTCGACTTGTTGAAGAAATAGTAATTGGAGCCGACCTTCTGCAGGCCCTTCTTTACCTTTTTCTTGCTGAAGCAGTACCAGTAGCCTTTGACTTTGAACAGCTTATTCGCCGATTTGCTGTAAGTCTTCGCTTTCTTTACTGCGGCCTTTGCCACTGTCGCGTGCGCCTCGTCCTGAAGAGGCATGATCACTGCGAAGAATGTGAGAGCCAGCAGAATGATCACAACACCTGAGGTGAGCTTTCTTGTGATATTCATTTTGATTCCTCCTTGAACTACAACTGTATTTCCTTTATATCCATAACTTTACGGATGACCCATTTGCCGCTTTTCCTGCGGACATTTACGGCGATGTGCGGATAGATATAAGTCCTGCTGCTGTACTCGTCGCATTCGTCGTTATAACGCTTCGCCTTGCCGATGAGCTTGACGAGCGTTGTGTACGGCTTGCCTTTCTTCGCGGCTTTCTGGATTTTCTTCTGCCTTGCCGGCGTCATACACCAGCCGTACTTTCCCTTTTTCGTGAAGCTGTAAAGTTTTCCCTTAATATAGTATACGCCTTTTTTCGCCTTGCCTTTAGAGTTGAAATAATAATATTTCCCGCCGATCTTCTTCAGGTTGCCGGAGATGGTTTTAACGGCCGGCGTAACGCTGCCCTTGACTTTCTTGAACCTTACGGCTCTATGGCGGTTCTTGAACGTGTAAGAAAGACCCTTTGCGCCGTAGAGGTAGTGGCTCCTGTAGATCGCCCAGTATTCAGGGTCGTACCATCTGCCGTTGATTTTCAGCACGCAGTGGCGGGTGAATCCGTCTCTTGCGCCGTCTCTTCCGCCGGGGCATCTCCCTGCGACCACGTAAGGATCAAAACCGATCGTCCACGCGAAGGCGGACAGTGTGCAGGCATATCCGTAGCAGTTGCCGCCGTGGGTAGAAAGCATCCTGTTCGCATACTTTTTGGTCCACTGCGGATCCTTCATGTTCGGGTAGATTTTGCTGTAGTGGAACGTCTTCCTGTCTGTCATGTACGTCCACGCCGCTCTGAGCTGCGCTGCCTTGCTCTTGTTATAGGCGCCGCGCCGCTTCAGGACCTTGATGCACTTTGTCCGTATCGCGACGTCGAGAGACTGGACCTTCTTGCCCTTCGAGTTCTTATATGATTTCTGCGCCTTGCCGTCGGGCAGAAGAGTGATCCCGGCAATCGTCTTGTTCACGATCATCCTGCCGGTCTTCCTGCCGAAATAATACAGGTCGTCCCCGACGATGTTCCAGCCCTTCCTGATGCGGCCGTTCTTGAGGACGTAATATTTTCTGCCTTTCGCTGTGAGGACACGCTCCTTACGGGCAGTAGCCGGCTTGCCGTTTGCGTTCAGAAAATACAGCTTGCCTTTATATTTTCCGGGGCCTCTCTCCGCGGCGTACGTTTCATCTGTCGTCATGATACCTGCTGCGATCACCGCGATCACCGCGATCAAAACCGCGCAAAACAAAACAGGTATAGTTCTCCCGGATCTTGTTTTATCGTTCAAAAAAATGATCCCATGCATTGTTGGCATCCTCCTGTGAAGTAAAAGGATCTTAGTATCTGTACCTATTATATATGAAGACATGCGTCAATTCAATTGCGAGGGTGGGGACGTTTCCCGGTGTCGCAAAAATGCGACACCGGGGACGGTTCTGCCCATATCATGGATGTGTCGGCCAGAACCGTCCCCACCTTCGCCAAAATGCTAAGGTGGGAAACGTCCCTGCCTTCGCACCTGCCTTCGCATTAATAATTATACATTAAAGCATTAATGCGTTAAATCGATAGAGGGATAAAGCGGGAGCCCCTGAACCGCACGGGGGTATTGAATTTCTGCGGATCGGTGGTATAATTCGAGGTAGATGGACGCAGGATCCCCGCTCGAGGGGATATGCAGAAAAACTGTATAAATATTCTTTTGACAGTGCCGGATAAGGGCTTTGATCGTGGCCAGAACGAGGCCGCCGCGAAAGGCCACGGCATGAGGATTTTGATCAGGAGGACGTAATGGCAGTCATTATCAATGGTAAAGACCTTACGATCGAGGATGCGATAAGAGTCGCGCGCGACATGGAGAAGGTCGAGATCGCCGAGGACGCAAAGGAACGCGTAAACAAAGCGAGAGCGTATATCGACAAAAAACTGGATGAGGATGCCGTGATCTACGGGCTCACGACAGGCTTCGGAAAGTTTGCGAATATAAAGATATCCAAGAAGGATTCTGCCAAGCTGCAGAAAAACCTCATCAGGAGCCATACCTGTGCGATGGGCGAGTGCTTCGAGAGAAAATATGTCAGGACAGCGATGCTGCTCAGATGCAACGCGCTGGTCCGCGGCAATTCCGGCATCAGGCTGTCGACGATACAGACGATGCTCGACATGCTGAACGCGGGGATCCACCCGCTGGTTCCTGAAAAGGGAAGCCTCGGCGCGTCCGGTGACCTTGCGCCGCTGTCTTGTATAGCGCTCGGTCTCATGGGCGAAGGCTTCTGCGAATATAAAGGTGAAGTCGTAACTTCGGCTGAAGCGATGTACAAGGAGAGCATCAAGCCGGTCGAGCTTTCCGCGAAGGAAGGCCTGGCGCTGAACAACGGTACTCAGATGCTCACCGCTGTCGGTCTGAATGTGCTCTGGGACGCGATGCATCTTGCCAAGGTCGCTGACATAGCATGCGCGATGACGGACGAATCGCTCCACGGCGTTACTTCCGCATACGATCCGAAAGTGCAGGATCTCCGCGGTTATCAGGGACAGAAAGAGTCGGCCGCTAACCTGCTCGACCTGCTCGCCGGGAGCAAAAACGCTCTGCGCGACCAGGAAACAAAAGTCCAGGATCCGTACACGCTTCGCTGCACGCCTCAGGTACACGGCGCGTCAAGAGACGCTTTCAGATATGTATATGACGTCGTATCCACAGAGATCAATGCCGTTACCGACAATCCGCTGATCTTCCCGGACGACGACGAGGTCATCTCGGGCGGAAACTTCCACGGACAGCCTATGGCGCTCGCTTTTGACTTCATGAAGATGGCCATTTCAGAGCTCGCGGATATTTCGGAGAGACGTATTGAGCGTCTGGTAAATCCGGCGCTTTCTGAAGGGCTGCCTGCGTTCCTGACCAAGTACGGCGGAGTCTGCTCCGGATTCATGATCACGCAGTACGCTGCTGCATCGCTTGTTTCGGAGAATAAAATATATGACCATCCGGCGTGCGTCGACTCGATCCCGTCTTCGGGGAATCAGGAAGACCACGTATCAATGGGTATGACGTCAGCCAGAACAGCTGCAATGGTCCTGGACAACACCGAGAAGGTGCTCGGCATCGAGCTCGGGTGTGCGGCGCAGGCGATATGGCTGAGGCAGGAGATCGGTGAAAGCGATCTCGGTAATCTCGCCCCTGCAACAAAAGCCGCATATGACAGGATCAGGGAGGAGTCTGATCCTGTTGACGACGATGTCGTCATGCACGACGAGCTCGTAAAATTCGACCGCATGGTCAAGGACGGATCATTGCTTGGCGCAGTAGAGAAAGTGGTAGAGCTTCGGTAACGCGAGAGGGCCGGCGCAGCAACGCGGAACTGCAATACATCTTGATACGGAACAGGAACAGGGACGTCCGAAACCGTCCCTGTTTTTTGATGCGCTGCCAGGAACAGGGACGTCTGAAATCGTCCCTGTTTTTTGATGCGCTGCAAAGATAAAAAACTTACTATTCCCCGCCGGCTTTTTTCTTTTCATTTTCTCTTGACATAAAGCATATAACGCAGTAGTTTTAACACACTCCCCGAAAACCCATACGATAATCACATGCAACAGAGAGGACTTTGATAATGTTCATCGTTGAAATAATGAAAAGACAATTGCTTATGCTCGATGATTTGATTGATGAGACAGAAAAACGTCTGAAAACATATGACGACCTGCCTGATATGACCCTTGTGTCAAGAGTCAGGAGCGCCGGCTGCATTGACTATTATGAGCAGGATTGGAACAACGGCAATAAGAAATTATATCCACTGGGAAAAGCCGACAACAAAAAGGTGATCGCCTATAAGCGCCAACGGTATTTCCGTGAAAAGCTGAAGCTTTTAAAGCTCGACAGAAAAGCCATTGAACAGTTTCTGGCAAAATATAAAGATTATTCGCCGGAGACGATACAGAAAAAACTGCCTGTTTCATACCAGGAGCTTCCGGTCGGGCGGTATGAGGATACCGGAGCAAATGCTTTTCATAAGTCATATAGACATCTGCCATACAACATCTACAAGGATGAACGATTCAAGAAACTGCTTTCATGGGCATCGGAGAAGTATAATAAAAATCCCATGCCTCTTCCGCACAATCCAAATATTGCAAGCGATGGTACTCCTATGCGTTCAAAGGGTGAATGTATGTGGTATGACAATATTTTATTTGAAGGCCTGCCGGTCAGATATGATCCCGAATTGATCATCCAGGGTAGAAGTGGGCAATGGCATAAGCTGTATCCTGATTTTCAGTTCAAATGTTTTGATGGAAGCATTATTCTGGTGGAGCATTTTGGCGACTGGGCTGACGAAAGATACGCTGAAAGAAACAAGAGAAAGATACAGGAATATCTTGATTGCGGTTTTATTCTTGGCGACAACCTCATTGGCACAAGCGATGACATCGATCATCATACAAATGAGTTAATGATGATTGAAGCGCTGGACAAGATAAAAGAGCGCATGTTTGCATAGAATATGCTTTATTTTATCTGCAGATGTCGATGTTTTCTACAAAGGTCGAGGTTTCGTTACCGTACGAAGAAAATTTGCGGAATTCCGTTACCGCAGAGCGGTTTTGTAATGGAACGGCAACAAAAACAGTTGATGGGATGCTGGTTTCGTTACCGTACTAATAAAATTTGCGGATTTCCGTTACCGCAGAGCGTTTTGTAAGATAACGGCAACCAAAACCTTTGTTGGGATGCGAGTTTCGTTACCGTACGAAGAAAAATGGTGGAATTCCGTTACCGCAGGGCGTTTTGTAAGAGAACGGCAACAAAAACCGATGCTGCATATGGCTTTGTGGGCTCGTCCCCATAGTTGAGTGTGGGAGAAAAGCAAAATAGCTACAGATGGATGGTTCATAACTGCGGGAACAAGCCGCAGTAGGCAGAAAAAAGCCAGATTAAGTTGTAAAAATGTTTCTTGAAGAGTACAATATAATCAGTTAATTCTGTACTGATCATATATCTGTCGAGCCGGGGTACAGCGGCGGTAAACGGGACAGCCAGAGAGGCGGCCGCGCGGTACATACGGCAGACAGTTTAACAGGAGGTAGAAAATGCTGAACAACAAAGAGATCGGGGAGGCTATGACGATCAAACTGGACAACGAATATCCGGACTATCCGGAGTTTGTCGATGGTATCAGAAGAGCTCCGGACAGAGGATTCAGACTGACGAAGGCCCAGGCAAAGATCGCGCTGAAGAATGCGCTTCGTTATGTTCCTGAAGAGCTGCATGAGAAACTCGCGCCTGAGTTCATGGAAGAGCTCAAGACAAGAGGCCGTGTATATGCTTACCGTTACAGGCCGGAAGGACGCATCTGGGGCAAGCCGATCGACGAATATAAAGGAAAATGCCTCGCGGGCAAAGCCTTCCAGGTAATGATCGACAACAACCTCAGCTTTGAGTGCGCGCTGTATCCGTACGAGCTCGTAACATACGGTGAAACAGGTTCTGTATGCCAGAACTGGCTGCAGTACAGACTCATCAAGAAATACCTTGAAGAGCTGACAGAAGACCAGACACTCGTAGTAGAATCAGGTAATCCGCTCGGACTTTTCCCTTCAAGACCAGACGCGCCAAGAGTCATCATCACGAACGCCCTCATGGTAGGTGAATATGACAACCTCGAGGACTGGGAAGTCGCGGAAGAGATGGGAGTCGCCAACTACGGACAGATGACAGCAGGCGGCTGGATGTACATCGGACCACAGGGTATCGTACATGGAACATTCAACACCATCCTGAACGCAGGTAGAAAATATCTGGGGATCCCGGAACAGGGAGACCTCGCAGGACACACATTCGTGTCATCAGGACTTGGCGGAATGAGCGGAGCTCAACCTAAGGCAGCCAACATCGCGAACGCGGTAGGTATCTTTGCTGAAGTTGACGCGTCCAGGATCAAGACACGTTACGATCAGGGATGGGTCGACGTAGTAATGGACGACATAGATGAGATCTTCAAGGTGGCAAACGAACACATCAAAGAAAAGAAGACGATCTCGATCGCATACCACGGAAACATCGTAGACCTGCTCGAAGCAGCAGTAGAAAAAGACTTCCACATCGACCTTCTTTCCGACCAGACATCATGCCACAACGTATACGGCGGAGGCTACTGCCCGGTAGACATGACATTCGAAGAGAGAACACAGATGCTGCATGACGACAGAGAAGAGTTCTGCCGCAGAGTGGACATGACGCTGAGGAGACACTACGCAGCTATCAAAGAGCTGACCAAGAGAGGTTCATACTTCTTCGATTACGGCAACAGCTTCATGAAGTCAATGTACGACTCCGGCATCAAGGAGATCTCCAAGAACGGAGTAGACGATAAAGACGGATTCATCTGGCCGTCATACGTTGAGGATATCATGGGACCGATACTGTTCGACTACGGATACGGACCATTCAGATGGTGCTGCCTCTCCGGCAAGCCGGAAGACCTCGACCTCACAGACAAGACTGCTATGGAAGTCATCGACCCGACCAGAAGAGCTCAGGACAGAGACAACTGGGTATGGATCAGAGACGCCAAGAAGAACAAGCTCGTTGTCGGAACACAGGCCAGGATCCTCTATCAGGACGCAGAAGGCCGCCGCGACATCGCGCTTGCATTCAATAAGCTGGTACGTGAAGGAAAGTGCGGTCCTATCATGATGGGCCGTGACCACCACGACGTATCCGGTACAGACTCACCGTTCCGTGAGACATCAAACATCAAAGACGGTTCTAACGTAATGGCTGACATGGCCGTTCAGTGCTACGCCGGAAACGCAGCGAGAGGAATGTCCCTCTGTGCACTGCATAACGGCGGCGGCGTAGGCATCGGCAAAGCCATTAACGGCGGATTCGGACTCCTGCTTGACGGTTCAGAAAGAACAGATGAGATCATCAAGAGAGCTGTCATGTGGGATGTAATGGGTGGAGTTGCCAGAAGAAGCTGGGCGAGAAATGAGCATGCTCTTTCGACATCAGCTGAGTACAACAAGAAGTACGCTGGCAAAGGCCACATCACACTTCCGTTCATCGCTGACGACGACCTCATCGACAAGACGATCGACGACTTCATGGACTAATGCGAAGGTGGGGACGTTTCTCCCCTTCGCAGAATTGCGAACCAGGGGACAGACGTGACACGCTGGGGACGGTTCCGGGGGTGACATGTATGTGACACCCGGGACAGAGATGATACGCAAGGCGGTCTTTGATCAGACCGTATAAAAAACAACACGGCGAGCCCGTTCTGCTTCCGGGCAGGGCGGGCCTTCTGTTTTGCGCATACCGGAGCAAAAGCCAGCTCGCGCGCGGAGTAGTGCGCGGACCGATTTTATACGTGCCGGCGCGCGGACAAGATAAACGAAAGGAGAACAGGCATGTACAGGCTTTTGATCAAAAACATCGGACTCCTTCAGACACCTGTCGGAAGCTTCAGCCATAAGGGTGAGGCTCAGGGCGAGAACCTGAAGCTGAAAGATGCGTGCATCTACGCAGAAGACGGCATCATCAAAGAGATAACATCAGACGGAAAAGTGCCTGCCGCTGCGGGCGATGCCGTAAGAGCTGCAGTTGCGGGAGACAGGACCTGTCAGGTCATCGACGCCGGCGGAAAGCTCGTTACACCGGGCCTTGTTGACGGCCACACCCACATGGTGTTCGGCGGATACAGACAGCATGAGATCCCGATGAAACTGAAAGGTGCTACGTACCTCGACATACTGAGAGCCGGCGGAGGAATTCTTGATACCGTAAGGCATACGAGAAAGGCAGATGAGGACGAGCTCTTCGAGAAGACCAGAGGATTCCTGCAGGAGATGGGAAGTCTTGGCGTGACGTCTGTTGAAGCAAAGAGCGGCTACGGCCTCGACCCTGAAACGGAGTACAAGATGCTCCGAGTGATCAAAAGACTTGACGCCGAGTGTCCGCAGGATGTCGTTTCAACTTTCCTGGGCCCACATGCGGTACCACCTGAATTCAAGGAAGTCGGCCCTGGCGAGCTCGAGACCCCGGAGCAGCACAAGAGAGCCGCAGATAAATTCATAGATTTTGTCTGCGAAGAAATGCTTCCGTATGTAAAGGAGCACGATCTTGCCGATTACGCCGACGTTTTCACAGAAGATTCCGTATTTAATTACGATCAGAGCAGAAAATATCTTGAAAGAGCGAAAGAACTCGGCTTCGGCCTGAAAGTCCACGCGGATGAGATCGCCGCGATAGGCGGATCGAAATTAGCAGGAGAGCTCGGAGCTGTAAGCTCAGAGCACCTGATCAGCATCAATCAGGAAGGCCTTGATTCCATGGCAAAGGGCGGCGTTACAGCGATGTGCCTGCCAGCCACGTCATTCTACCTGGAGGCGGGTTTTGCTCCGGCGAGAAAGATGATAGATATGGGCATACCTGTAGCCTGCGCGACAGACTTCAACCCGGGGTCCTGCCCGTCGCTGAATCTGCAGTTCGTCATGAACCTCGCCTGCCTGAAGTACAAGCTGCTTCCTGAAGAAGTGCTTACGGCGGTAACGATCAACCCGGCCTGCGCGATCGGACTCGGAGGCAAGGTCGGCACGCTTGAAGCCGGCAAGCAGGCAGACATCTGCATCTGGAACGCTCCGGACGTGGAGATGCTCTGCTACAGATTCTGCAGCAATCAGGTCGACACAGTAATAAAGAAAGGTAAAGTGCTGTAATGAGTGACAAGCTAATAGATCTTACTGTCAGTGACTATCTCGACGTTCTCAAGTCGGACGCTCCGGCGCCGGGCGGCGGCTCGGTCTCGGCTCTTGCGGGATCGCAGGGTGCGGGCCTCCTCATGATGGTGTGCGACCTTACGATCGGCAAAGAGAAATACAAGGATCTTGAAGAGGCATGCAAAGCAGCAAAACCCGTGCTGTCGGAGGCTGTAGATATCCTGACCGCAGGAATAGACCGTGATACGGAAGCTTTCAACATGGTCATGGCTGCGTTCGGAATGCCGAAAGAAACTGACGAGGAGAAAGCTGCGAGGAGAGCCGCGATACAGGCTGGGACGATAGCGTCCACCGAAGCGCCGCTTGCGAACATGCGCGCAGCAGTAAGCGCGCTTGAGGCCGCAGAGGATCTGAACGGAAGCTTCAATCCGAACTGCCTATCGGACTTCGGAGTAGGGGTCATGAACCTCAGGCTCTGCGTCCAGGGCGCATATATGAACGTAAAGATCAACCTTCCGGGCATCAAAGACCAGGAGACCGCGGATAAGCTTTCTGCAGAGGCAGACGAGCTTTTTGCCCGCGGCACAGAGATCGCAGACAGATTATACGAAGACACAATGAAACAATTCTAGGAGGACAGACATGGCACAGATTATGGAAAGCATCCCGAACATCAGCGAGGGAAGGAACAAAGAAGTTATCGAGGCCTGCGTCGACCAGATCAGGACGACCCCGGGCTGCACGCTTCTTGATTATTCGTCAGACGAAAGTCACAACCGCTCGGTCATCACATATATCGGAGACGCCAAGGCAATAGAAGAAGCCAGCGTGAAGCTGGAGAAGAAAGCCGCGGAGCTGATCGATCTCACCAAGCATAAAGGCGAGCATCCTAGGATGGGCGCGGTAGACGTTATGCCTATCCTTCCGATAAAAGACTGTACGACTGACGACTGCGTCGAACTTTCCAAATGGATCGGCAAAAGGATCGCTGAAGAGGTAGGAGTGCCTGTATTCCTGTATGAATATTCCGCGCAGAAGCCGGAGAGAAGAAATCTCGTGACCATCAGAAAGGGCCAGTTCGAGGGCATGGCGGAAAAAGTCAAACAGCCTGACTGGGAGCCGGATTTCGGCGGACGCAGGATCCATCCGACAGCTGGCGTAACGGCAGTCGGCGCCAGACCTCCTCTCATCGCATATAACTTCAACCTGAACACAGACGACGTTGAGATCGCCAAGAAGATCGCGCCGATCATCCGCGAGAGGAACGGCGGACTCGATTCAGTCAAAGCCATGGGCTTTGCCATCGAGGACGAGGAGACAGGAAGAAAATACGCGCAGGTATCATGCAATCTCACCAACTTCGAGGTGGCGCCTATCTACAGAGTATGTGAGATGGTAAAGATGGAGGCAAAGCGCTACGGCGTGACTGTGACAGAAAGTGAGCTTATCGGACTCTGCCCGATGAAGGCACTGATCGATTCAGCTGAATATTACCTGCAGATCAAGGACTTTGATTTCAATAAACAGGTATTGGAGAACCATATTCTTTAAACGGGTCATGCGAGAGCATGCTCGCAGGAGTAGATAGTATGAGTAAAGATAACACACAGTTTGATTCCCTGACAGACAGCATCGCGGGCGTCGTCCGTGAGCGTATTCTGAAGGGTGAATATAAAATAGGAGAAAAGATCAAGGAAACTCACGTCGCGGAAGAGCTTTCCGTCAGCCGTACCCCGATCAGAAAGGCTTTCAAGCAGCTTGAAGCTGAAGGCCTGATCGAGTACGTTCCGAACAGAGGGTGCTTCGCCAAGGGTTTCACCAGGCAGGATATCGAGGACATCTATGCCATACGTAAGGCTCTGGAGGAGCTCACTACTGAGTGGGCGGCAGCGAGGATCACCGATGAGGAAGTGGCGGACCTGAACGCGAAATGCGACAAGATGCAGCGCTATGTCGACAAAGGCGACAGCGCGTACGTTCTTTCTGTGAACAAGGAGTTCCACGAGATCATCTACAAGGCGACGGGGAGCCGCTTCATGTCGCAGGTCCTCCGCTCGTACAAGGAGTATATAGAGCAGACCACACGGCCGATATTCTATGAATCAAAATTCCTCCAGCAGATCGTGGACGAACACCGTGCGATAGTCGCCGGATTTGAAAAGCACGACGCTGACGCGGCAGTCGCGGCTATGTCGGCGCACATGACAAATTCCATGGGCCGCGCCGAGTATGTATACAGGGTGTAAAAGCGTTTTTGCGTGTTTTCGAAACAGAGCCGGAAGCCATTTTCAGTATAGATCCGGAAAAACACACCGTTGACATCTCCTGTATAGGTTGTAGAATTAAGATAGCAGAAGATATTTATGCAGATATTTAAGCGCGGTCCGGTGAGAAGGCCGCAGGAGGTCAGGAAATGCGTGTAGAGAATTATGAAGCGCGTATAGGGATAGAGGAGTACATCGAGAAGTATGTCGATGTGCCTAAGTTTCTGGCTGCGTGCAAGCAGTGCCCGTACTACGGAGTGACCTGGGCCTGCCCGCCGTTCGATTTTGATCCGCTGGAATATCTGCGTAAGTACAAGACGCTGATGATCTACTGCAGGAAGTATATATTTGAAGAGGAGGAAGGCGACTATGACGACCTCGACCTTCAGGTATTCTTCTACAAATGCCGCGCTGAACTTGCTCAGGAGCTTTATGTAAGAGAAAAAGAGCAGCCGGGGAGCGAAGGCCTCCTTGGCGGAGCATGCGATATATGCGGACTCGGAAACTGCGCGAGGCAGCAGGGCAAGCCTTGCAGGTTCCCTCAGTACATGCGCCACAACATGGAGTCACTTGGCGGCGATGTAATGAAGATATCGAAGGACTTCTTTGATATCGAACCTGTATGGCCTGACGAGAAAGGCCGCATGCCGTTCATGGTATTCGTGACAGGACTGCTGAGACCATAGGCGAGGTAGTTAGTAAAGAATGAAATAGTAAAAGAAAGCTGTTGTGTTTATAGCAACAGCTTTTTTAATATCATGCATGGCAGATCACAGCTTGAGTTCATGTATCAGTTCATGCGGCAGCAATGCTTTGACAGGGCTTTTATCAAAGCCGTTCCGGTCCCTGGTCAGCAGAAAATCCGCATGACTGTCCACAGCACATTGCATCTGAAGTGCATCTTCCAGATCTCCGCTGTATCCGGCAACGATAGCCTGTTTTATCGCATCACGTGAGATTTCCTGCACATGACATATGTCACACATAGTAAGTATTATCTGGTTTCTATCAGATTCAGTATAATCTTTTATTATATAAAACAGATCCGTAAGCGAGTGCGCTGCTATACAACATTCTATCGTTCCGCGAAGGCACATATCAACCAGATATTCAACTGCCAGTGCTTCTTCGCTGCGAAATGACAGGTAATCAAGCAGAATGTTAGTGTCTAGAAAAACTCTGGTCGCCTTATGTCGGGTATCATTATATGTTATATCTTTCATCTAGGTATTCCTTATATTCCTTTTTGTAGTCACGAGGCGCATCTTTGCCATAAACGTCGGATCCCTCGGACTCTTTCTTTAACAAAGCCTTTTCCCGGATTTCCCTGAGTGATTTGACAGCCATCGCTTTAGCAGAGAAATCATCATTTCGTCTTATTACGATCGTATCGTTTTCTACATTGAGAATAACAGAATCATTGATTTTGATCCCGAGTTGTCTAAGATAATCTACAGGTATATACAGACCCTGGCTGTTTCCCCATTTCCTGATATTAGTCGTAGTCATTATATCCTCCGTGTATATACGTTATGTATATACATAGTATACAGCAAGATCAAGTAAAGCGTCAATAACTGTATTTACTGTATTTCCAACAGAATTGCTGATTGATTTTTCAGAATATTCGGATTATATTCTAGTTAGATAACGAAGGTTATCATAAATAAGGGAAAAAGTTGGTTTTTGATGCGTGAAGGGAGGTCTGAGAAATGAAGGACCTGGCAGGAAGAAGGCTGCTGATTGCGGTCGCAGCGGCGTTGATGATTTTGATGATACCGGCCATGATGGCGGCAATGGGAGTAAGAGCTCCGGGACTTGAAGAGGCCCATGCGGGCGAAGGTATAGATATTGATGACGTGATCAAAGGTAAAAATTCTGACGGTACTGTAGATCCAGGGGCGACCCTGAGTGTGTCACTTAATGATCTGGATGCAAAAAAGGCTGGAATAAAAGACCTGTATAATCAGGACAAACTCGACATAACGTGGGTTACAGGAGAGTTTGGCGATGAAAAAGTTGCCGAAACGACTTATTCCGGAGGCGAATTTTCCACGAAGATAACATTAAGAGACGCCAAAAAAAAGGTATGGCTCAGTATAGGCTGTAAGAACGGGTTTGATGATACGGGTTATAATATGAACAGCAGCCAGATAGAGGTGTATTCCGGAACGATCACCATAAATTATGGTCCTTCGCTGAACACTACATACCTCAGGACAATAACCGGACTTTTGTCGAGGAACTATGAGGTAACTACTGATGGCCAGACGCTGAGCTATACATGTCAGAACAGCGGGAAAACATACTATTCAAGTGATTTCATGGTAACGCTTTTGAACGCAGATAATAATAAAGTGCTTAAAACTGTAGAGCTTTCGGGTTCCAAAGCAATATTTAAAAATGTAAAAGTATCGTATACAAAGACTATAAAATTTAAAGTCCAGCTGTCCTTTTTCTATGGGGATGAAGAAAAAACAGGCGGATCTATTACGTTCACTGACAAGGCAGAAAAAATAGGCAATAATAAGGTCTATGCGACTAAGATCACTTCAAACCAGGCGATCCTGAGATGGACAGGTGTATCCGGCGCGACAGGCTATTATGTGTACCAGGGCAGCAAGAAAGTGAAAACAGTAAAGAGCACAGCCAGAAAAGTTACTATCAAGCGTAAGAAGGCAGGCACGTCAAAATTCAGAGTTATCCCTTATGTCAAGGCATCAGGTAAAGCATATAAAGGCGGGTCGAATAAAGTAAAGCCGAAAGCGAATGTGTACAAGCGCTCTATTTCAAAGTCATATTCTTCTGACGGCTATGCCAAAGGAAGCGTGAGAGTTCAGAAGATCTCCGGCAAGGGAAAGAAATATACGGCGACATTGTACGCATACAATAACCGGATATTCAAGCTGGTGAAGTATAAGAAGATATCGCTGAAAGTATATGCGGACGGAAAGCTCATCGGCAAGAAGACAATTAAAAACAAGAAAGTGAACATGAAGGAAAATTCGGTCAAGAAGATCACGCTGAAATTCAAAGGAAAAGTCGGAGATCTGAAAAATGGTACCGTGACCTACAGCATCAGATATACGCCGCTGTGGGAACACGGGTATAAAGCCTGGTAAGACAAGGCAGTCATAAACAAAAGGGAGAGGTATCCGCCTCTCCTTTTTTGTGTGACAGCTTGTGATAAAGTTTGACTTTACGATAAAGACAAACTATACTGAAGCAGAGAAGGGTTTTGATGCAGGGAGGTGCAGGATGGCTCTTAAGGCAGTAAATTTCAAGCTTGATGAAGCGCAGATAGAAGAAATGAAGCGGGTAGCCGCGATGCTCAGGATGAACTACACTGACGTGGTCCGCGAAGCGATTTCCGAATATATAGACAGAATGCAGAAGGATCCGTATTACAGACTCACAGCGATGGTTGAAGAAGCCGGCCCTGAAGAGTCGGCAGAGATACTTGACGCAGTCAACGGGATGTCGGACGAGGACATGAAGATAAGCCGTGTGGAAAGAGTGGTTTTGACCGATGCGGATAAAGGCGGAGGTGAAGATGAGTAAAACACCTTCTAAGCTCCTGGAATACTGCATCGAGTACACCACCGCCGCGGACAAGTTCTTTCAGAAGCATGAAGAGGTCCGGGAGAAGTACAGGAACGCGGTGCGCAGACTGATGACCGGCCATCCGGAACATGTCGATGTGAAGAAGATCAAAGGCGCCGCAGGCGATTTCTACAGGATCAGACTCGGAAAGTACAGGGTCATATATACAGTGATCAACGGAAAGATCGTAGTGATCCGCGTCATCGCCGCAGGCAGCAGGGGAGACATATATAAAAAACTGTAATGGGTACCGATGGAATAGGTCCCGTCGGAAACATCATATAAAAAAGCACTCTGTGAATGGAACAGAAATTCCCGCAGAGTGTTTTTGATTTTTGAGATATAGGACAAAACTGCGTTCTAGCGAACGTATACTTTCGGCAGCCTCTGGCCGAACGCGCAGAGGATCTCGTAGTTGATCGTGCCAGTCGACTCAGCTATGTACTCCGGCGTGATCGTGTTTTTGCCGTCGGACCCCATGATTATGACCTCGTCGCCGAACTTCACGTTAGGCACGTCGGTAACATCGATCATGCACTGGTCCATGCAGAGATTTCCTGCGATCGGGCAGACGACGCCATTTACGATAACCTTGCCTTTGCCTGAATAGGCACGAGGGAAACCGTCGGCGTAGCCCAGATTTATCGTTGCGATCTTGGAGTCGCGCTTGCAGATGAAGTTGCGTCCATAGCTTACAGCGCAGCCCTTCTTCAAAGTCTTCAAATGGATTATGTTGGCTTTGACCGACATACACGGCTTAAGGTCGAGCTGAGACTTGTCCACCTCATTTGACGGATATACGCCGTAGAGGATGATGCCCGGCCTTACCGCATCGTAGTGCGTCGACGGAAGCTCCATGATAGCGGCACTGTTCGCCATTGTCACGAACGGGATGTCGATGCCGGCTGCCTTCACAGCGTCGCGGAAGTATTCCATTCTCTTTTCCTGCAGTTCCGAATAAGACTTATCCATCTCATCTGCTGTGGATAAGTGCGAGAACAAAGCCTTTGCCTTGAAGTTCGGAAGCTTTTCCATCTTCTTGATCTCTTCGATCGCGTGCTCCGTATCGTCCCACTGGTAGCCGATACGTCCCATGCCGGTATCGACTGCGACCATACCGAACATCTTCCTGCCCTGGATCCTTGCCACGTCGCTTATCGCTTTCGCATTCTTGTAGCTGCATACAGCCGGCGTTACGTCGTAGCGTACCAGCATGTCCGCATACATGTCAGGCGTGAGCCCGAGGATGATGATCTCTTCCTTGGCGCCTGCTTCACGAAGCGTGACGACCTCGCTCATCGTTGATACGGCAAAAGTCTTGACCCCGTTTTCACGCAGCACTTCTGCCACGCGCCTTACGCCGTGGCCGTAGGCGTCAGCCTTGATGACCGCGAGCATCTCCGGGTCAGGCCCGATCTTCTTATATATCTGTTTTACATTGTAATCGAGATTGCTTAAGTTTACTTCGACCCAGACAGATCTGAGCGCATCTGTGAACATTACTTCCTCCTTTGCGATGGTGGGGACGTTTCCCTCCTTCGCAAAAATGCGAAGGCAGGGACGGTTCTGTGTGTCGCATTTATGCGCCTCTCAGAACCGTCCCGGGTGTCGCATCTATGCGACACCCGGGGACAGAGATTACAGTTTCGGCGTGCGGCGGATAATATCTTCGCGAGCCGGTCCGTTCGATACGTATGTTATCGGGCATCCTATGCGGCGCTCGATCTCGTCTACATAGTTCCTGCAGTTTTCCGGAAGGTCTTCCCACTTGCGGATGCCTGTGATGTCGCACTTCCAGCCCGGAAGCTTCTCCAGTACAGGCTTGGCCTGATACAGGTAAGTTGTGTTAGGGAAGTCTTCCATGATCTTTCCGTTTACGTCATATGCTACGCAGATAGGGATCTCGTCCAGATATCCAAGCGGATCCAGGACTGTCAGCGCGACCTCGGTCGCGCCCTGCACTCTGCAGCCGTAGCGGGAGGCAACGCAGTCGTACCAGCCGACCCTGCGCGGGCGCCCGGTGGTGGCGCCGTACTCGCCGCCATCACCGCCGCGAGCCCTAAGCTCGTCGGCTTCGTCTCCGAATATTTCGGAGACGAAGGCGCCCGCGCCTACGGCGCTGGAATACGCTTTCGTGATAGCGAGAACATCATCTATGGCATAAGGCGGTATCCCGGCGCCTGCGGCGCCGTTCCCCGCAATAGTGTTTGAGCTTGTGACCATCGGATAGATACCGTGGTCAACGTCTTTCATCGAGCCCAGCTGGCCTTCGAGAAGGATCGTCTTGCCCTGGTCGATGGCATCGTGCAGGAACGCCGTAGTGTTTGCAACATACGGCTTTACCATTTCCTTGTATTCCATCATCGTATCATACAGCTCGTCCGGATCAAGCTCCGGCTTGTGATACAGATACTTGATGAGAGTATTCTTTATCGTGCATACGTTTTCTATACGGTCGCGGAGATTCTTCTCAGGCATGAACAGCTCGTTAACCTGGAAGCCGATCTTCGCGTATTTGTCAGAATAACAAGGCGCGATACCTGATTTGGTCGATCCGAACGACTTTCCGCCGAGCCTTTCCTCTTCATATCCGTCCAGAAGAATGTGGTACGGCATAACGAGGTGTGCTCTGTCGGAAATGAGCAGCTTCGGTTCCGGCACGCCCTGGTCAGTAAGGCTCTTCAGCTCCTTCATTACGTTTGGGATGTTCAGCGCGACGCCGTTTCCAAGCACGCATGTGACATCCTTATAGAAAACTCCTGACGGGAGCATGTGAAGCGAGAACTTTCCAAATTCATTTTTGATCGTATGTCCCGCGTTGCTTCCGCCCTGAAACCTGACGACTATGTCAGCTTCACTGGCGAGCATGTCAGTGATCTTGCCTTTGCCTTCGTCGCCCCAGTTTACTCCAACAATTGCTTTTACCATTCTTTCTCTCCCTATAATTAAATAACAGAATTTTGTGCTTATTCCCAAACGCCGCGCATATGCCAAAACCGCCCAAACGCCGCGCATATGCCAAAGCCGCCCAAACGCCGCGCATATGCCACAGCCGTCCAGACACGGTGTTGTCAAGGCTGTCTGACCGCTGCCGGCGTCTATACGTTTATATCGGCCTTTACGCCGAGTTCTTCTTTATTCTCTTCAAGGAGCGGCCTGATGAATCCGTCGAGGAACTCCTCGACCTGTTCAGGCGCGCGCCCCACATATTTCTCAGGCTTCATGACCTCGGCCAGCGATTCTTCCGTTACGCCGAGTTCATTGAACATCGGGTCTTTAGCGATCCTTTTGAGAAGATCGTTAGGTTTTCCTTCTTCCTTGACTACTTTTCCGGCTTCCATTGAAAGCTCTCTGATCCTTTCATGGAGCTCCTGCCTGTCGCCGCCGGCCTTGACTGCGTCCATCATGATGTTCTCTGACGCCATGAACGGAAGCTCTGCCATCAGATGTGACTCAATGACTTTCGGATAAACGACGAGGCCGTCAGTGATATTTATGTAAAGCTCAAGGATGCTGTCCGCCGCGAGGAATGCTTCCGATATTGCGATCCTTCTGTTGGCGGAGTCATCAAGCGTCCTTTCGAACCACTGTGTCGCAGCCGTGATCTGCGGATTCATAACGTCGCTCATCAGATAATTTGAGAGCGAAGCCATCCTCTCTGATCTCATCGGGTTCCTCTTATATGCCATGGCGGATGAGCCGATCTGCGTCTTTTCAAACGGTTCTTCGACTTCCTTCATGTGCTGGAGCAGTCTGATGTCGTTGCTGAACTTGTGAGCAGACTGTCCGATCCCGGCGAGCACGGAGAGCACGCGACTGTCGACCTTTCTGGAATATGTCTGCCCCGAAACAGGGTAGCAGGCATCAAAGCCCATCTTTTCCGCGATCTTTCTGTCCAGCGCTCTGCATTTCTCGTGGTCGCCATTAAAGAGTTCCATGAACGAAGCCTGTGAGCCGGTCGTTCCTTTGCACCCCAGAAGCTTCATGCTGCCAAGCACATACTCCAGATCCTGATAGTCGAGCAGCAGATCATGCAGCCAGAGTGTTGCGCGCTTGCCCACAGTCGTCGGCTGAGCAGCCTGATAGTGCGTGTATGCAAGCGTAGGCATGTTTTTATATTCTTTGGCAAAAGCAGCCAGCCTGTCCATTGCGTTCAGCAGCTTTTTCCTAATCAGTTGCAGTGCTTCTGTCATTACGATGATGTCAGTGTTGTCTCCAACGTAGCACGAAGTCGCGCCTAGGTGTATTATCCCCTTAGCCTTCGGGCACTGAACACCGTATGCGTATACGTGCGACATTACGTCGTGGCGGACGACTTTCTCGCGCTCTTCGGCGACTTCGTAATTGATGTCGTCCTTATGAGCCCTAAGTTCGTCCAGCTGTTCGTCCGTGATGTCGAGCCCAAGCTCCTGTTCCGATTCTGCAAGTGCGATCCAGAGCCTTCTCCATGTCCTGAACTTTTTCTCCTGCGAGAACAGATACTTCATCTCTGCGCTCGGATATCTTTCCGAAAACGCGCTTATATAGCCATCTTTTGCCATTTTTTCTCCTTTGCTGTAATATGATCAAAGCCTATTACCACAAAATATTATTATACTCTAGCACCTGTAATTATTCAATGCGTCCGCCATCGGTCCTTACATTCATGATTGTGTTAAAATACTGATATAGCTTTTTTGTGCGCACCGCAAAGGAGGCTGACACATTATGGAAGAACAGAATACAGAAAAACCCAATTCTGTTATCGCGACCATAGTCACGGTATTTATGCTTGGCTACGGGCTCAGTTATTTTGATATTTTTTAAGGGTAAGATATTTCGATCTGATCGGCTTGCTTAGGGTGGATGCCGGATACGAGCATGTTGCGATGTACTGGAGCTTTGACAATCTGTGGATCGCATGCACTTCACACATGATGTGGAATTTCGCCCAGGACTTTCTGTTCGGACTTCCTGACAGCGGAAAGCCTGCCGTGGCGTCAGTATTCAGCACGACGGTAAATGAGAACAGCAAGCTCTTTTTTGACGAGAACTTCGGCGTCGAAGGAAGCTACATGGCCATAGCCTTGAATGTGATAACATGCACCCCAATAAAAGACCCGGCGTCATTCAGTCATTCAGGACGCCGGGTCTTTACTTTACAAATTGGTCTGTCAGCACAGCAGTCCCGCTGCTCCGGCAGCTATTCTACCATGTGCACTTGCTCGTCTGGGTCCAGATACCCATCTTCTCAGCCTGCTTGATCAGTTCTTCCCTGAAGTCAGGATGCGCGATGTTGATCAGCATCTCCGCCCTCTCCCAGGTCGTGCGGCCTTTCAGATTTGCGGCACCGTACTCTGTGATAACGAAGTTCGTAGCTGATCTTGGCGTAGTCACGATCGTTCCTTCCGGAAGGGTAGGATTGATCAGCGAGCTCAGGCTGCCGTCTTTGTTCTTTCTCGTGGAGTGGAGGCAGATGAAGCTCTGGCCGCCCTCTGAGAGGAATGCGCCGTGAACGAAGTCCAGCTGTCCGCCGGTTCCGGAGATCTGACGAGGACCTGCCGACTCAGATGCGATCTGGCCGAAGAGGTCGAGCTGGATGCAGCTGTTGATGGATACGAAGTTCGGGATGTCAGCAACTGTCTGTACGTTGTTTACGTATTCGACCGGCATCGTGTAGCATACAGGGTTGTCGTCGATGAAGTCATAAAGCTTCTTTGTTCCGCCGGCGAATCCGTATACCAGCTTTCCTGGATGATTTTTCTTCGTATTGGTCAGCTTGCCTGCGTTGTAAAGATCGACGTAGGAATCAACGAGCATCTCGGTGTGGCCTGAAAGATCTTTGACGCTGGAGTCTGCAAGCATCTTTCCGATAGCAGCAGGAAGTCCGCCGATTCCGAGCTGAAGGGTGCTTCCGCTCTTGATCCTGTCTACTACGAATTCAGCGATCTTCTGGTCGTCCGCGTCTGCTTCCTTGCCCGGGATCTCCGCAAGCGGAGGGTTGCTGCTCTCTACGATGTAATCAACGTCTGCAATGTTGAGGAAGGCCTTCTCGCCGAACGCGCGAGGCATGTTCTCATTGACCTCGACTACGACTGTCTTTGCAACTTCTATGGCTCTCCACTCATCTGCGACCTGCGGCCCGATGTTGAAATTCCCGTATTTATCCATAGGACCTACGGAGATGAAGATGATGTCTATTCCTTTTTCATTGATGTCCCAGTAGTATGGGAGTTCATTGAACAGCATAGGAATGTACCAGCAGCGTCCGTCCTTGTTGATCTTTCTGTCAGCGCCGCTGAAATGTGCTGAGCTGAACTTTACCTGATCCACGGAGTCAGAGCCCTGGTAGATCTGGAAAGGTCCGTGGGTGATCGTGATGTTGCTCAGGACTTCCACTCCCTTCAGTTTCTTCGCGCGCCTTCCGAGCGCAGCGTCGATGTCCTGCGGTGCTCCGAGACCTGTTCCATAGTGGATGCGGAAATTCTTTTTCACCAGAGCCGCCGCCTGGTCCGCGGTTATGAGCTTTCTCTTGTACATAGCCGGCACAGATGAGATCTTATACATGTCGTTCCTCCCTTATCTATCAAAGCCGATGGCTTTCATTGCCATGAATAACTAACTTAATTATATGCGCTTAAAGGCTCAAGTCAACTTGCTTCTCCAGGGCAGAAGAGCAAAATATCGCATTTGTGACGCATATGCAGACGGTACGTGATGTAGAGTTGCTTATGTAAAAGTACTTTACCTTATCTCATTTCCGGGCCGGAAAGCTTACTTGAGCCGAAACCTGCGGAAAATCAACGTCTGAGGTGCTTCAGATTATTGACTTTACACAGTCCAGGCAATATAATCAACTTGTTTGACAAATACGTGAAAAACAGAGAGGCCGTTCTAAAGAAGACAAGGCTCTCTGGGTTTTTGCGTCACAGCATAGATCATGATAGAAGATACAGACTAGATCTGACAATATCAATCAGGAGTGTGGCTATTATGAAGACGAGCAGGAAGTTATTGTCCCTACTACTTATCATGTTGCTGATCTTTTCCATGATGCCGTCGCAGGCGGTCGCCGCCGCGGCAGAGGAAGCGGTCAGCAGTGCTGCAGAAACAGAACAACAGGCTGTTTCAGAGCAGGCAGGCGAAGTAAAGGCAGAAACAGACGATACGTCCCCGGGGAAAGGATCCGGGGAAAGCGTCGAACAGCCTGAAAAAGGCGCGGAAAGTCAAAGCGCGCCGGAACAAGGCCAGAACAAACGATCTTCGGGCGGGCAGCAGAAAGCCAGCCCATCTAACAGTGACGACGAAAAGTCAGAAAACAGCGCCGGAAAGAAAAAGCAGAGCGCTGTAGTTCCACGTTCATCACTTCAGCTTCGGGCAGACGAACTGCCTTCAGGAACAGTGTCGGGCGACTGGATATGGAAAGTCACCGGTGAAGAGGGTAATTATACCCTTACTTTTGAGTACACCGGAACGGCCGCGACCCCGCCAACATTTGCAGTGCCGGCTAATTTTGTTGCCAACATTTCCACTCAGCTGGGTGATTTAAAGTCACAGATCAAGAAAGTGGTCGTCCCCGAGGGATGCACGGCCATCAATACCCGTGCTTTCCAGAATCTCAAAGGGCTGGAAGAAGTGGAGATAGGGTCCACAGTCCAGACGATAGGGACCGTTGCATTCGGAGACAACAACAGCAGTAATGCAGGCATAAGAGATACCAAGCTAAAGAAAGTCACATTCAAGACGGGTTCTAATGGCAAGAGTTCGCTCCAGAAAATTGAGGCAGGCGCTTTCACCGGCTGCTCTGCTTTGTCATCAGTCAATCTGGAAGACACCCAGCTTCAGTTCATCGGATACGAGGCATTCAGGTCATGCGCGCTTGAAGAAGTAAATATTCCTGACAGCATTGCGAAAAGCACGACTTCGTATAATTCATCCAACTCAAACTATCAGATCGCCGGATATGCTTTTGCGGACAACAGCAAGCTGAAGTCTGTAAGCATGCCGGCGTTTTTCTATATTCCATATTCAGCAGGAGTTTACATTTTTTCAAACTGCACAGCACTTGAAGATGTTGTTTTCCGTGAAGTAGAAGGCGCTATTGTCAGAAACTACTACAGCAGCGCTCTTCCTGACGCCATTTTCAGAGGAGATACAAATCTTAAGGTCGTGGACCTTTCCGCATGGACAGAATCAACGAGAGCCACAACTTTCTCATTGTCTTACGGCCTGTTTGAATCAAGCGCGACTAACAGTACAGTAAAGCTTACCAATCTGGAGAAGATCATACTGCCTGAAAAGGACATAACAATAGGAAACAATACATTCTACAATAAAACAGGCATCAAAAACTGGGATCAGCTGGAGAACCACGAGTATATCACCTCGATCGGAGACAGAGCGTTCTATGGGACCAGGCTGGAATCATGTGATATGTCTAACATGACAAAACTCACAACTATCGGAATGGAAGCGTTCAAGAACTGCGAAGATATGACAAAGCTTGTCATTCCGGAAAATGTTACAACCATCGGGTCAGCTGCTTTTAAAAACTGCGACAATCTGGAAACGGTCAGGATAGAAGCAAAACAGCTTACATCTGTATCAAATTCAAATCTGTTCCATGGCGACGATAATCTTAAAACTGTAACGATTTCAGATAAAACAAAGAAAATCAACGGAAACGTGCTTGCCGCCATACCTGCAGACGCAGACACATTCTTTGAGGGAGAAAACGTAATAGAGATCACCAAGGCTACAGCCAAAGGCGGAGCAAAACCGCTCAAGGATCTCAACGGGACATTTTATGTTGATCCACAGGGTGTCCTTTACAAATTATCCGATGACGGCAAGGCATCTCTGGCATATGTTCCGCCAGGGATAGAGACCTATACGGTTCCGGAAACCATAACCACGCCGGATGGCACAGAATACACCGTTAACGGCATCAACGCATATGCGCTCAGTCTTGCGGACGATCTTACTGCAATAACTTTTGCCAAGCCTGAGAATATTTATCTTAAATCCTCTGCGTTTACCGGATGGAGCACGGCGACAGACAATATGGGCAAAACCGTAAACGGCGAGGAGTCGATCACAGATGTTGATGCCTGGCGTAAAGTATCTAACCTCTGTGATTTCCCGATTGGAAACGTGGAAGGTGAGCTGGTACAGACGATCCAGGATACTTATATCAACAGTGATGGAAAACAGACCCTTAAAGTTGTGGTTGCCGTTAACGACAAACAGCCTGAAGAGGATAAAACGTATGATTATCTGACTGGACAGATCGCAACATATACGATTGCCATATCCAATGATGACAATGTTACTTTAGATAAAGTGGTAAGGATCTATTTCTCCTACAGTGAAGACGGATATAAAATGGGGTCTTTCTATGAGGGAGATTATAACATCAAGAATCCTTCTACAGGCACTATCTATCCTATGAAAGTTGTCCAGACGGACAATCCTAACGTCTATTATTACGAGATCACAGGTATTCTTCCGGGAGAAACGCTGGCGTTCACCAACGACATACATTATCCGGTCAAAGAAACCGGCGGCGGTGAAGTCAAGATCTGGACGCATACCATCTCCAAGGAACTCGCTCAGGAGACTGAAGGACAGGTCATCAATCCTAAGGATTATATGGAGCTGGATTGGCTCACATCGCCGATAGTGTTTGATTACAATAAGACCAACACTACATATTATGATACTACAGTATCCAAGGGACGTACTCCGATAATAATGACTAATTCGGACGGAGAAGCCTATGTAACGGCACTGGCATACAGGCTAAAGGAAACTAATCAGAGCGGCAGCTCGTCAACAACAGAAGGACTGGATTTCATCAGATGGGTCAATTACCATGATGAGATAACGCTCCCTGAAGAACTATACTGGAGACCTGAGGTCATAGAAGCTCTGCAGGCCGGCAAGTGGTCCGTGGAAGATGTTTCCTCTCAGTATTCGGATAATGGTACCAACACCATGACACAGAAAGCCATTACCGTGAATGCGAATGGCAAGAAGTATTATCTGGCATATCTCGGTAAACGCGGTGGTTATGACTATACATATATAGATAATCTTAAGGTAAAAGTCGGAGATGACGGGAAGACCCTGAGGCTTACGTGGAAAGTATCGAATACTTCACTCAGCGGAGCCAGCGCTACGAATGAATATGCAGCTCAGGATTTCTATCTGAGATTCGGCGACGGCGTCATCATGGCTGACCTGGATAAAGTAAACGAGCTGCTTGACAACAACCCGGACAAGACACTGCCTGAGCTGCTTAAGATCCACAATGAGACAGATGAGATAAGACACTATTCATATTCGCCGAATCAGACAGCTGAAAGCAGCGCCGACAACCCGGTCGACGCCAATTATGATGTTCTGATCAACAAAAAATTCCAGCAGCTAGATGACAGCAGCCGTCCTAACAGGAATGGCGGAACAGACGAATTCTTTAACATTACCATTAATAATACGGGTATTTTAAATCTCACTGATTGGGGAGCCGCGTCCGTTGTAGACGGTGTAAAGAAATATGATGGTCATCTGATTGAAGACACGATCAATAGATATCTCTTCATTGAGCCGCAGAATATTGAAAAAATGCTCAATCAGGTCGTCTCGCTGGGAACAGGCGCCAACGCGCAGAATGTAAATATCGGAGACTGGCTTACGATAACGATAACCAAGGGCTCTTTATATAACAACAATGATGGTGATCCTAACGAATATCCTGTAGTAGACGGTACTGACCAGAATAATAAATATACGGCAAACAGCAATTCTAACATATCGCATGCCAATGATAACGGTTTAAGGGTAAATGAGGGCGCAATATTTGTTATTACTAAAAACACCGATGGTCAGATTATTGTCACCCTCAGCGGAGATACTACAGCCGAAAATAATAAAACATATACGATTGGAGCAGGCGGCGATTATTCCAGCATAAAAGCTTTGTTTACGGCAATAGGATATATGCCGACAAGCAATACAATATATAAAGCGGATTATAAGCTCAGGCCTAATGAACAATTCATACTTAAGCCAGGGCAAAAACTGGTGGTCCCAATACTGACTACCATAAAGACAACGCCGATGTTGCTCACATCAGATAGTGAATCATATTATCCAAGTGTTTATATGTCCCTTGATAATTCAGCAACTGTGAGATTGAGAGTCGGCAAGGAGGACAGAAATAAAACATATAAAACCAAATATGTCCATGACTGGTACAGAGAACTGTATTTATACAAATATGGATACATGAACAACTCACAGATAACGAGCAACTCTACATCGGTCAAGGACGGTACTGTAATAGACTCAACACTATATGCATATAATACCAGCGGCAAAGCGTATGATCACATGAACATGTCTGATTATATGATCGGAGCTCAGGTCGCACTGGCTCCGGTGGCTCAGAATCCGGGCCTTACAGCGCCTGACGGCAGCGAGCTGGACACTTATACGGCAGATGGAATAAGTTATTATCTTCTGAATAAACCCGGAACATATACAAACGTGACTTTCGGGAGAAAAACAAGTACCAACTCAGCCAGCGAAAGAAAGGGCACACAAAACTGGAAAGCGGATATCACTGTTACTGAAACAGTGAGTAATAATAAACGCACCAGTCTTAATACAAAGATAATATGGAAGCCTTTTAAGAACTGGGGCGGGACATCTACTGCTACATATATGCACTACAGGAGTCTTGTAAGTGCTGAAAAAGCAGGATTAGCCGGTGCGGATAATCCTGGTGAAGTCAAACAATATGAACTTAATAATAAAGCATGGCTCGGAGATCATCAGGGGCACAGACTGTATGATTACATGGGCTTCTATACTCAGGTATACAGTTTCAGTAAATACATTGTCTCTAAAAATGGACATGGCGACGGAACAGACAGCACCTCAGATGGTACTTTAGTGAAATTCTCAAGGCTGAGACAGTCTGATACCGCGACATACCAGATCACGATCAACAACACCAGCACTGCGCCGACTGTATTGAATGGAAGCCGCATCTATGACAACCTGCCTAACAACAAAGGCAAGTTTACATGGGAAAAGGGTGTGAATGTCAAGAATCTAAGGTTCATAGGTTCCGATGGAGTGGAAATCAAATATGGTTCGGGAACAGATGCTGTCAGCATTCCGACAGATGGAACTGTTGACGATCATTGGAGGATAGATACCACTTCCACAGCCGGACTGCAGCAGATAAGATGGGATAATAATTTCAATATCCATTTCCCTGTCAGCGGAAATGTAAAAATACTGGTAGATCTTACATTCCCTGCGAGAACCGAAGGTGTTTCAGTATGGGATCAGTATGTGGCTGAATATGCCGGAAAGCAGCTGACAAATACTTTCTATCTTGACGGACGATACGATTCAGTCAATCATCTGCTTGAGAGCGAGGGTAAAGCCGTACTGTATAAAGGGGTCTACGATAATGGCCTGACAACAAAAGGTGGATCTGAATATAGCTATCGCGGAACTTACACCAGCAATAATACACGCTTGATGTATCAGAACGGTACAGGCAGTAATTCTATAAGCGACCCTGACCTGAAAGCATCGACAATAACTTACTATACGATCCTATATAATGGCAGTTATGACAGACTGTATTTAAGCGATATTGAAGATGAATTACCAAGGGGATTCACATATAACAGTATGTGCTATACCAGTGCAACAAACACTCGTATAGATAACAACTCTTCTACGTATACTGGCTATATAGGTTATCGTACCAGTTCATATAACAGTTCAGTAACTACAGAATCAAGAGGCAGCACAAGCGAGAAGCTGGTTACGATAGACAAAAGCGCGGACCCATATGACAATAATACAGTAACATATAAAGCAGCGTATATCGCTCCTTCAGTCAGGACTGTTAACGGCAGGCAGCATATCACGTTCAAGGTCACAGGCGTGGGATATGACAGTGAGGTAGGCAAGAATTATCTGAATCCGGGCGAAGCAGTACGTTTCGGATATAACGTGCTGATCGATCAGTATGCCAAGACAGATGATGAGGCGACCAATACCATCACCATGCCGTATTACGACTATTACAATACAGGATTTACCCTTGATGCCCCTGACGAGGAAGGCAATGGCGGTGCGATCCAGAAAGCCAGAGCCGTAACCGGCATTACTCCTAATGACGGCGGCTGCGAGCTGATGACGAAAGATGAAGTTGCTGAAAAGTTTGGTATGAATACGTCACAGTATACAGATGACGCATACAATTCCAATGAGAAGGGTAACTTCATGGTTTCATCAGTAACGGTTCATCGTGCCGGCATAACGCCGGGCCTGCAGAAGACGATAGGCGGACTGACAGAGAAAGCCAATAATCCGACTTCCACTACAGTTGAAGGCCCTTCATCAGGATACGGCACGAAATATAAAGGCGGCGCAAAGACCAGCGATGTAGTTAACTGGAAGCTCAGGCTGTATAATGAAGCACCGGGCAGAAATGATGAAGCCGGAGGCATGATGACAGATTATACGATAGTAGATACTGTTGATACGCCATTCAGCTTTACCGGGAGAGTGTATTACGACATGTACCGTAATACTTCTGCAAACGGAACTAAAGTAACGCATTCTACACAATACCTGTTTACTTTAGGAACGAGAACGATCGCCGAATCTGAATCCGGACGCGATACGAAAGTCAGGATCTCTTCCGGAGATACTCTTACAGCGAGCGGAAACAGAGATCTGAATATAGGCAGCGCTGAGGATGACAGCGATGATGACTGGTTCTCATTCGGTTCCGGAGCAAAATCAGGCAAGGTCAAGATTGAAAGAGATGCCAAAGGCAAAGAAATAATGACCATAAAGATGACCGGGCCGGGGTATTCGATCCCTGCGGGGCATTGGATGGATCTATGCGTACATACCATGTACACGCTTGATGAGGTCATCATCAGTGAGCCTAAATATAATGACGCTATTCTATATCCGGAGCAGGGCTATGATCCGGACAGCGTTGTGCAGGGCCGCGCCAGAACAAAGCAGGAATATGATGAAAGTGGTCAGCTGATAACAAAGAACGACGGCATCCAGTCCGGTGCGTCGATAATGCTGAACCAGGGATATACTACATCGAGCTGGAAACAGATAACAGAGATAGACGATCCTTCAAATACTGCGAGAAGTGATGAATCATCCAACTACATTGTACTAAGTGATAAGACAAAGAACGTTAAATATGATCTTTATGTAATCGGGCCTACTACGTCCATCAGCAAAATGGTCGTTATTGACGATCTGCCTCATCAGGGAGACCATAGTGCGTTCGTTGAAGATGATGAAAGACACAGCGAATTCTCGGTCGGCTTCCTTGAAAGCGATCTGGGACTTACAGTCACTATGGCTCAGAAGACCGGGGAGTCGGGTGGTGTAAATACAGATGGTGCAGAGACTGTTGTTGATGAGTCACAGTATGAAGTGTATGTCTCGACCAAGACTACGTTTGATAGAGCAACGGATTGGATAGGCACTGGAGAAGGATGGACCAGGATCGATGACCTTGAAGGGGATGAACTGAAGGAGGTCCTTAAATCAGCAAGATCCATAAGAGTCGTAGTAAAAGATCCGAACGCATGGCAGATGGACTCCAGCTTATATCAGATGTATAAGGAATTCCGCCTGCATATAACGTTTAATGCCAGAATCAATGACAATAACGCTGAACCGGGACAGATAGCCTGGAACAGTTTCGGCTATAAGTATCAGGTACCTCTTACCAGAAACGACACAGAAGAGGATAGTGCAAGTATTTACCTTGAAGCTCAGCCTCTTAACGTCGGGCTTAAGTATCCTAACGCTCCGATCCTGACAAAGAAGCTTTCTGAAGAGGTCACGGAAACTGTTCAGAAGATAGATGAAAACGGTAATCCTGTATTTAAGCCGGTTCTGGACGAGAACGGCAATCCGAAGCAGCAGCCGGTCCTTGATGAAAACGGAGAACCGATGCAGCAGCAGGTCTTTGACGGAGAAGGCAATCCGGTTCTAGACGTGAACGGTGATCCTGTTTATGAACCTGTTATGGAAGATGTAGTAGAGCCGGATACAGAAGAAGTCACCAAGATCGTCAATCATAAGGCTGAACAGGATCTGGATTTCAAATTCATAATATATGAAGGAGACCCGATTGAGGATCTTAATGATGTCTCTGATATGACAGAAGACCAGATAGCAGCCAATCTGGTGACACAGGGCAGGAAGTTTGTTTATCTTCCATATACGGTCAAGAAAGGAGAAAGCTCATATGAGCTTGGACTCTGGACCATTGACTATTGCAGTAAATATGATCCGGAGAGCGAAGCTTTCATAGATGATGAAGACAATCTCTGGGCATGGATAAGCGGGAAGAAATATACTTTGCTCGAACTCGATATGGGTCAATATAACTATGAGTATCTGAAGATAAGCATTGACGGAGAAGAGCACAGCAATAACAACCGGTGGTTCGTAAACAACACAGATACCAAGATCCGGCTTACGGTGGACAACAGATATCAGCCTGAATATGTGGATGTCAGCGGCACCAAGACATGGGTCGATAACGATGACAAGGCAGGAAAGCGTCCGGAAAAGATAACGGTGAATCTGTTTGCAAACGGCGAGAAAGTCGACAGTAAGGACTTTACTCCGGACGAAGACGGAAACTGGACATATAAATTCGGACATCTGCTCAAGGAAAAGGAAGACGGTACGCATATAAGTTACTCTGTTACAGAGGATGCGGTCCGGTACTATGACACAGAAATAAGCGACCCTGAGACAGATGAAAACGGCAATGTGACGTCCAACATCACCAATACATTGAATTATGTGGAGATCAATGTAGAGAAGAAGTGGGATGACAGAGACGATATAGCGAAGATCCGTCCGGATGAGATCAAAGTACATCTTTTGTCAGCGGAATGGAAACAGAAGCTTGATGATCAGGGCGAGCCGGTCCTTGACGATAACGGTAAGCCGGTATATGAGGCGCCTGCAGAAGAAGACTTCAAAGAGATCGATTCTGCTGTGATCAAAGAAGACGAAGACGGAAACTGGAGCAAGCTGTTCAAGGATCTTCCGGACCACAACAAAGACGGTGTGAAGATCGAATACAGAGTAACTGAGGATGAAGTAGACTACTATGACACCACTATCGATCAGGAGACCGACAGCGCAGGCATAGTAACGACGTTCACCGTCACCAATACGCTGAATTACATGGAAGTAACAGGGACCAAAGTCTGGGACGACCGGGATAATGCGGCGGGACTCAGACCTGGACAGATAACTGTACGCCTCATGAGGAACCAGTTCGATGAAAACGGTAAAGAGATCGTTGACGAGAACGGAAAGCCGGTACTGATCCCTGCGACAAGGCAGATCATGGATGAAAACGGAGAGCCTGTACTTGATGAAAACGGCAAGCCGACATATGAGGAAATAACGGCGAAGCTTCCGGATGCGCAGGGCAGCTGGGAATTCAGGTTCGATCAGCTGATGATGGCAGACGACAAGGGCAACATGATCAACTACGTCGTAGAAGAAGACCGAGTTCCTCATTACAAAGAGCCGGTCGTAGAGCCTGTAACGAAGTATGTCGTCGATGAGAACGGTGAATATGTGCTGGACGATGAAGGCAACAAGATCGAAGACCAGATCAATAAGGAATTCAGGATCACAAACAGCATAGAACTTACCGAGGTCAGCGTAGAGAAGTACTGGGACGACTATAACGATTCAGCAGGGCTGAGGCCGGGCGAGATCACAGTGGAGCTTCTCGCGGACGGCAAGGTCGCCGATACCGTGAAAGTCACAGCGGAGCAGGACTGGAAGCACACGTTCGCAAACCTTCCTAAGGTAGACGCGAACTGGAATGAGATCAAATATACTGTTTCTGAGCAGCCTGTAGCAGACTATGAAACGGGCATATCGCCTGCCGGAGACGGAAAGTTCACGATAACAAACCGCTGCCTCTACATAGATCTTCTGCTCACCAAGAAGATGCCGGAGAGATTCGGCGCCGGCTCAGGAAAGAACTCGACAATCGCGTTCCGTGTTGAAGGTAAAGACAAGGACGGCAATATCGTTTATCAGAATACAGTGGGCTTTGCCTTTAACGAGGAGAGCGGAGCTTCTGAGACCAAGGTGCTGAAGAAAGTTCCGATAGACGCGGAGTATACAGTGACTGAGATCTACAGCGGCAGCTACACTCCTAAGCAGGCGAAGATAACCAAGAAGGAAGTCGAGCAGTACGACGGAGAGTACCGCGGATACAGAGGAAGGACCGTATGGCTGTTCGAGTTCGAGAACGATATAGGCGAGAGCGGGACCGGAGATAACGGTGGTATAGTCAACAACTACAGTGACAACGGCAGCGGCGTCAGATTCGAAGGCGGTGAGGAGTAAGATGATGAGAAAGGCGAGATCAACAATTCTGATTTGTCTCGCGGCAGCTATTGCTGTCATGTCAGCGGCTGTATGCTATGCGTACTTCACTGACTATGAAGAGGCAAAAGGCGGAGCGGACGTTCATCTGAACGGCTCGAGCCTGGTCCATGAGGAAGCGGACGAAAACGGGAAAGTCCTGCAAGTGGAAAACACAGGTGAGACAGATCTTCTCGTTAGAGTAGGTATCTACGGTGATAACATCACGATAGACGCGCCTTCAGAGGACTGGGTCGAAGGAAGCGACGGATTCTGGTATTACAAGAAGATCCTTGAGGCAGGGAACACGACCAGTGTCATCAACGTCAGGATCGATAAGGCCAAGGCAGATGAAGCCGGACATGACTTCGATATAGTCGTGGCACACGAGTCCGTCAGAGTCATCTACGACGGTACAGAAGAGAACAGAGTCGTGAAGCCGGAAGGCTGGCTCTATCCTGATATAGCCGTTGGTATGGAGGAGGTGAGCGACTGATGAAGAAGATAAGCAGGAAAACAGCGCTCATCATCCTTGCAGTTGTACTTACTGTCGCGGGAGCGATAGGGAGTTTTGCAGCGGGATCCGGTATGGACTTTGAGAGCGACAGCTATGAGGCTTCGTTCTTTATGAACCATCTCCAGGTACACCTTCTGGAGAACGGCCGCGACGTATGCGGCGGAGAGAACACGCTGGACGGAGAAAGCAAGGTCACAGGAGAGCTCGTTGGGTACCTCGGCTATGAAAGCGAAAACAAGCTCGGAAGCTTTGAGCCGGGAAAGATGTATAAGGAAGAGATCGCCGCGGGCAACGGCCAGGACATCCCGGTATACGTCAGGATGACGATCAGGAAATACTGGCTTGATCCTGAGACGAAAGAGAAGATCACGACCCTTTCACCTGATCTGATCAGACTCTCATATGACGGTAAAGAGTACAACAGCTCCGCGTGGGTCATTAACGAGCACGAGTCCACAGCTGAAGCGAGCACGTATTACTGCAGATCAGAAGTACCTGCCGGAAAGAGCAGCGCGCCTTTGTTCAACAGGCTCGTGATCGACAGCAAGATAGCTGACGACTATGAAGTCACTACAGATGAGAATAAGGAAACGGGCGTGACGACGTATACTTATGTTTACAGATACGACGGAAGCGCGTTCATGATCAAAGCCGACGTCCAGGCTGTGCAGACCCATAACGCAAACGACGCTATGGAGAGCCAGTGGGGAGTATCGAACGTCGCTGTGCGCGGCGGAAAGATCACGGTGGATTAAGGAGGAAGAGATATGAAAAGATACAGATCGGTACTCGTGCTCCTTATAGCCGTGGCTGTCATGCTGGGAGCAGAGACTGCGGTATCGTCCGCTAAGACATATAAATTGAACGGTACTTCAGAGTTCGACGGCAGCAAGATCACCTCATCTTTCAAGACAGGTAAAGTCGCTGACACGATATCAGGCCTGCAGCCGGGAGACAGTGTAACATTTACAGTAAAATACAAGAATGCGTACGACGGCCTTACGGACTGGTACATGTCCAACGACGTGATCCAGACTCTTGAAAAGGCCAACAGCTCAAAGAAGAAAGTGAAGGGCACGGGAACTCCTGAAAACGGCGCGTATTCCTATGAGCTCATCCATACGGATGACAGAGGGAAACAGAAAGTGATCTTTTCCAACGGCAAGGTCGGAGGAGAAGAGACGCCGAACGACATGCAGGGACTGGAACAGGCGACAAACGCCCTGAGCGACTGGTTCTATCTTGCCAGCCTGGAAGAAGGAGAGTCCGGAAGGGTGACGCTCAACATCGCTTTTGACGGTGAGACTGAAGTTAACGACTACATGGATACGGACGGATCGGTAGAGCTTGCGTTTGCGGTAGATAAGCCTGAGACAGTAACGAAACCTGCGAGTGCCCATACGACGCCTGGAAAGAAGGCAGTGAAGAGCGGCCCGCGCACGGGAGACATGACACAGCTCATCCCGTACATAGTCCTTATGCTGACAGGGATCATCCTGCTTATCGCTGTACTCAGAAGAAAAGGAGGGGAAGCAGATGAAAATGACCAGTAAGATCAGGATCGCGGTGCTGCTCGCCTCAGTTCTGATGATCATGGCGGCGGTGCTCGTCTGCCGGAACGCCGGCATGGAGCTGCCGGGAGAAAAAACCGTTTACGCGGATGAGGAAGAATATACCTACACGGTCACCATACATTCCGGCAAAGAGGGATACTTCGGGACCAAAGGCAATACTGTAAAGAAGCTGACCGGCTTTAAATATGGAGACACATGCACTATCGACGCAGGCGAGCTGGACCTGAAGATCAAGGACAGCGACAAGTATTATGTCAGGGGCCTCAAGCTTTCCGGACATGACAATGATGAGATAGCCGGAGCCTACTATCAGACGTACACGTTTGAAGTCAAGGAAGACCTTGATTTTTCAGCGGCGTATGGAATGAAAGGCGGCATGGTAGAGTATACTGTCGACTATGTCGATGAAGACGGTAAGAAGCTGCGTGATACAGACACGTATTATGGAATGCCGGGAGATAAGCCGGTGGTATCGTATAAGCACATTAAAGGCTACGTGCCTGATCACAACAATGTGATGAAGACTCTTACGGAGAATGAAGAGGACAACCACTTCGTGTTCACCTATAGATCGAATGTGATCGAGGAAGAAGGATCAGGAGACGAGGAAGGTGAAAACGGCGGAGAAGGCGGGAATGACGCCGGTGATGCTGACGGAAACGGCGGCAGGACGACTGGAGCCGCGGCAGGCCGTATCTTCTACGGCGGCGATGATTCAGACGGCGGCGACGGAGGAAACACCGGCGACGTTACTGATCTTGACGGAGATAAGGAGCCTCCTAAGGCAGCCGGAGACAAGGCTGGACAGGACGGCGGCGCAGGCCCGAACGCGGGCGTCGTAGCCGGAGTCGCGGGGTTCGCGGTGCTCGCGGTACTTCTGTTCCTAATATTCAGAAGAAAGAAGGGGAGCGCAGCTTAATAGAAGCGTAAGAGATGCATGCCTGCCGGGTGCAGGACGTATCAGAAAGATAATAAAAGCGTGGGACGAATCAGTCCCACGCTTTTTCTATATCCGTCTTTTACATATATTCCCGGCAGTCCGCCGCTGCCCCGAACCATGAAATACCCGTAAATAACCTATTTTGCCTTGACTTTTACGGCCTTCGACATCTTTCCGGCATAAGCCTTCCCGGAGATCTTCGTGAACGGGCGGATCTTGTAGAAGTAAATCTTTCCTTTCTTCAGCTTCTTCTGTGTCCACGTCTTTGTGCCGGCCTTCTTTATGACCTTTACTCTCTTGTACTTCCCATTCTTCTTTGATGCGCGGAAGATGTAATATCCGCTGACGCCCTTTACTTTCTTCCAGGAGAGCTTTGCCTTATGCCCTTTGAGCGCTTTTGCCTTCAGGGCCGTCTTCGCCTTCTTCGCCTTCTGTATCTTCTGGGCTTTGTTCATCATGACGGTCACCTTGCAGGCCTGGAACGTCTCCGTGTTGTTTTCGTAAGCTACGACGTAAGTGGTGCCCGGCTTTTGCGCGACCACGACGCCAATGCTGTCGACCGTAGCGACTTCAGGTTCTGTGGAGATCCATTTGAAGTTGCCGCCTGAGCACGGATAAGGTTCCCTGAGCGGGACTATCTGAGTATACGCTCCTGATTCCAGGGTGAGCTTTGTTCTGTCGAGGCTGAAGCCCTCGATATAATCCATTTCATCGTCAGTACTGATTATATGTGCCGTAAAGGATTTCTGCTTCCCGTTTGGAAGAGTCGCCGTGATCTCAGTCATTCCTGTGCCGACGATCTGAAGGTCGTCTTTTTCGTCTACGAGTACGACGCTCTCGTCAGACGACGACCATGTGATCCTGCCGACAGCGAATTCGGGGATCGTCGAGTACTCAACATCCAGATAATTAAGATATTCTTCGCCCGCATAGTAATATGAATACATCTCCTGCTCGCCAAAGAAGATATCCTTTATCTGAGGTATGTCGCTGGTCTTCATGTACCAGGCCGTAAGGACGGTGTCTTCCGTGACGGTCCATTCATCATCGACTACGCTATTATCAGGATCTGTCCAGCCGACGCATGTATAGCCTTCTTTCTCCGGCGCCTCAGGGAAAGGCTCGAAGCTTTCGCCTTCGGTCAGATATCTTGTCTCGAGCGTCTTGCCGTCTGCCACATAGTCGACTTTGTACTGCTTAGGCGCGAGGTTGTCCAGCTGTCCTTCCTGATTCACCCAGGCGCGGCGCTTCTCTATCCAGTCACGGAGCTGTGCTATCTCATAGTCGTATGAAAGCTCCGGCGTGTCTTGCTCTTCACCTTCTTCGCCGCCGTCTTCCTCGACGACACCTTTCCCGCCGTCTTCTTCTTCGCCGTCATAGCCGCTGTATTCTCCGCCGCCTTCGGTATAGAAGCCCCAGAGCCGGTTGTCATACTGCTCGGATATGCTGGCCTCTTCAGCGTACCGATCGATGATGCCGTCTTTCTTCGTGATCTCCTCGAGGAGGGTGTTAAGCTTCAGCCATCTTGTTTTCAGCTTCTCGACATATGAAGGATCGCTTCTGAGCCTCGTCATCCATGAGAACGACGTGTAGTCGAAGGTCTCCTGCGGATCGATGCCGTATTCGAGATCTCCCCACGCAACGTAGTCAAAGTCCCAGAGAGGCCCCCATATGAGCTTGCCCGCTTCTTCCTCTGTGTCGCGGGGCTTGTAGAGATACGTGCTTCCGTTTACATAAGCGTCTCCGTTTTCCGAGAATTCCTGGATCCACCAGTAATCCACCGCGGAGTCGACGTCCAGATATTCCGCGTAGCCGTGTCCCAGAGGATCCTTGAAATCCTGCCCGTATATGGCGGTCTCTACTTTGCGGACATAGTCCTGTATGTAATTTTTCTGAGCTGTTTTCGCCTCATCTGTATGCTTTTTTGAAAAATCAGGGCTTTCGATACAGAAGCCTTCATGCCTGAATGTTGATATGCCCTGTTCGTTGTCATCCGAGCCGAAGTCCCTTGAAATGAGGTATCCTCCAGTTATCTCAGGCTCCTCTGTCGCGGAAGGATTTTCCTTTTTTTCAAGGTCGTCTATCTCGATCCTCGACTCATCTACTCTGATCTGCTCGCACAGAAGATAGCTTCCGTAGTATCTGCCGTTCATCACGACTTCAACGGGAACGCACTCCGGAGCAAATACGCCGGTGTCCTCGCCGAGCTTCCTCGTCAGCCAGTATGTCATCCTGTTCCTGATCAGGGAGTTGTCGTATCTGTTCGCGAGCAGGACCCAGTGCTTGTTCTTGCCCATGCCGAACAGATCCTGCCCCTTATCGAGCTTGATCTTATACGGCTTCTTGTCTGCCATCCACGTAGAATTGCCGCGGCCTCTGATGTATTCCAGATCGACTCCCCTGACAGACGCCACAGGGCCGTCCGTGAATTCGCACCGGAACTCAGACGGCACCATGATGTCAAAATCGCCGTAGCATTCTGTCTGATGTTCATCGTCAGCGTTCATCTCGGCGATCGAGCCGAGCGTTTCATCGATATGGAAATCCAATACCGGGATGGATCCTTCGGCGAACTCTATCGACCTCAGAAGCACGCTTGTCTTCTTTGTTTCATCGATACCGTCGAACGTGATCGTAAAGTAGATGTCGTGCTCGCCCTTCAGGCCTTTTCCGACGATCGTCTCAGAGATCTTTCCATCCCTCGTCCAGTCATCTTCCTTTGGCTGTGCCTTGAGCTGGATGGTCGTGAGAGGCTCTTCCGCATCATCGATGAAGATGTTTACCGCGGCTTTCGTCTTGCGAGCGGCGAGTCCGTCGATCGTCAGCCTTGCGACAGCGTTTCCATCAAAATCAAACTTGCCGTCTTCTCCGCTCCCGCAGATCCTGAACTTCGCTCCGGCAAGGTCAGAAGCAGGCTTCGCAGAGAGAAGCACGCCGTTTCCGTCGGTCTCAGCAACTGCCTTTATGCTTCCGGCGGGATCAGGAAGCACGAGGTCTCCTTCATCGTTAAGGTCGATGAAGTACTTCTCGAGGTAGTCTTCCGTAAGAGGCTCCTGCTCATAGGCCGCGCCGTCTGAAGGCGTCCCGTCATCCGCAGATGCCGTTATGCCCGGCACGAGCGTGAAGCACATCACAAGTGTAAGAATAATAGAAATAAACTTTTTCATTTTCAACCCTCCATGTCAGTCGATCAGAATATTCATATCTGCCAGTTTTGCCCTGATTGCGCTTACAGCCTCTTCAGGATCGCCGATCCCGAGGACTGTCTTCTCCATGGGGCATATGTCTGTTCCGGCCCTGTTTATTATCTTATCCGCAAGCGCATCATACGTGCATCCGATCCCGGCGCTTTCAAGGATCCGCGCCGCGTCGCGCGTCATCACGCGCGCGTAGACTTCCGATACGCCAAGCAGGACATATATCAGAGCGGGCGCTTTCCCGCATACTTTGTCGGCGCAGGAAAAGCCGCTGTGATCATGTCCTGAATCAAGCATTTCGATCAGCGGGACGACTCCGCGCTTTTCTGACGAGATCACTTTCCCGTTCTTTGCGGCGGCGAACGTCACGCCTTCTTTATTCAGTTCTTCTTTTGCAAGCTCCAGATCGCTCATGCAGGCCACACTCTCGGTCTTGCTGTCCTACTCTTTGGACTCAGCCGCATAGACAGCTTTGCATATCACAGGGATCAGAGCGAGCTGGATCAGCATACCCGGGATGCCGGCAGCGACCGAATTCCAGATCACCGGCGGAGCGATCATCTTCAAGCCGAGCCCGTAGAACGAGATGAGTATCGCGGCCGCGCGGACCAGCCGTCCCGCGGCCTGGACCATCAGAACCTTGACCGCTGTCGTCAGCATGCTGTCGTCTTTGTTCCTGAGCAGTCCCGCGAAAAGCCCGTACGCGGCGAGCTCTATCATCATGAACGGCATCATCGCAGGAAGCGGCATGCCCGTGAGCGCGGAGCTTATGGCAGGTGAAGCAGCGCCTGCCGCGAGGCCCGCCAGAGGTCCCGCCAGGAATCCGCAGAGCATCACCGGAAGGTGCATCGGGAGAAACGTCTCGCCGGGGAGCGTTCCCAGCCCGGTCACCGCTCCGAATACGTGAAGGAGCTGCGGCAGCGCTACGGCCGCGGCTACGGAGATAAGTGCCGCTATCGTCGATGTTTTAAGGCTGACTCTGCCCAGAGTCCTGCTTTCAGAAGATGTGTCTGTTTCTTTCATTTCCATACCTCTCTCTTTTTTAATATATCTCTTTATACTTTCCGATCATATCCGGTTCTTTTATTCGAATTCCGCCGCGACTTTCTCAAGCAGCTCGCGGATGGGGAGTTTCTGTGGGCAGGCCTTCTCACACTTGCCGCACTTGATGCAGTCCGACGCCTTGCCTGAGTCCCTTGTGTTTATCTCATAGTACATGGTGCTGTTCCAGCTCGGGAACAGCTTCTCGTTGTTGTAGTTCTGGAAAAGATCCGGTATCCTGATGTTCTGCGGGCAGCCTGCCGTGCAGTAATGACAGGCGGTGCATGAGATGAGCCCCGGCACCTTGATCATCTTCTTGACCTTGTTAAGCGCTTCAAGCTCCTCTTCATCTATCGGGCAGAAATCCGTGAACGTATCGATGTTGTCCTCGATCATGTCCATGCTTCCCATCCCGGAGAGCACCATACATACCTGCGGGAACGATGCCGCGAACCTGAGAGCATACGACGCCGCGGTCGGGAGCTTCACGTCTTCACCATCAGCCTGCTCTGCGTCATTCTCTTCTCCCTCACAAAGCTCGTCGAGCACTTCCTGAGCAGCAGGAATCAGCTTGGCGAGCCCTCCGCCACGGACAGGCTCCATAACGAGCACGGGCTTGTCGTATTTCTCGCAGATCTCGTACAGCGCCCCGCTCTGCACGGAAGGGCTGTCGAAGTCATAGTAGTTGAACTGTATCTGTACGACTTCCACTTCCGGATGGTCGTTCAGTATCTGCTCCAGGAATTCCGCGTCGTCGTGGAAAGAGAAGCCGACGTGCTTTATCTTTCCCTCCGCTTTGAGCTCCTGCGCGATCTCCCATGCGTGAGTGCGCTGATATTTGTCGTAATTACCCTTGTCGAGCGCGTGCATAAGATAGAAGTCCACATAGTCCACGCCAAGTACCTTCAGCTGATCCTCGAACAGCGGGCGGATATCCTCTTCGTTCTCGAAACATGCGTCTGACAGCTTGTCGGTAAGAACGAACGATTCACGAGGGTATCTGTCAGAGATGCATTCCTTTATCATCTTCTCGCTTACTCCGCGGTGATAGACCCTCGCCGTATCAAAATAGTTGAAGCCGGCTTCCATGAACCTGTCGACCATCTCTTTGCATTTTTCCATGTCGATGTCGCCCTCGCCGTCTCCGTTGAGAGGGAGCCTCATGCAGCCGAGGGCAAGTCTCTTCTCCGGATCCAGCTCAGGGAAAAACTTTCTTGATTCCATTTTCCACCTTCCTTAACCTTTATATGAAAACACCTGTTATGAATATCTCCAGTCCTATCCCTATCAGGATCACTCCGCCGAGTATCTCTGCCTTTCCTGAAAGCTTCATGCCGAGCGTCTTGCCGAGCTTTATGCCGACCAGGCAGATCACGAATGTCACAAGGCCGATTATCAGCGATTCCGATAAGGCCTTGACCCATGTGTATGACGCGATCGTGAAACCTACGGAAAGCGCGTCTATCGAAGTCGCGACGCCCTGAATGAACAAAGTCCCTCCGGACACTTCCTCGCGGGCTTCTTCTGCGGCCTTGTTGGTGATCCCTTCATAGATCATGCTCCCGCCGATGTACAGCAGGAGGATCAAAGCTATCCATGGGATGAATTTCTGGAACGCCTTGAACTTCTCTGCGACAGTGTGGACGCAGAACCAGCCGATAAGAGGCATGGCCATCTGGAACGCGCCGAATGTCCCGGCGATCTTAAAGGATTTGCTTATGTGCATGTCCGGCGCCGCGAGCCCGTTTGCAGCGGATACAGAGAATGCGTCCATCGCGAGTCCTACGCCGAATAGTATACTGTTCAGAATAAAAAACAGAATCGAGTCCATTGTTTACAGTCAGTTTGTTCTTTTTGATCACTTAATCCAGAGTGCTGCGCTTTGCAGACAGGCATTCGGCCTGGTTCACGTACAGCTCGGCGACACGGTTCGCGTGAGATCTGTATTCTTTATCCAGATTGGTATCACCGTAGTGCCACCATTCCTGAGGAAGCTTATGGACTCCCTGCCACCATATCTCTGCTGAGTTTCCGCGAGGGCCTTTTACAGCCTTCTTCTTGTCGAGCTCCTGAAGATTCTTGTCGTAAGGCTCGCCCACAGGCTCGCCGTCTTCGTTCACTCTCTGCCAGCCGGTGTCTACCGCCATGCCGAAGTTATGGGCTGATGTACCGCCGTATGCCAGAAGGCTGGCGTCCTTGACCTTTTTCGCGACAGGGTCGACTGAAGCCGCCGGTCTGAACGAATCCACTATGTAAAGTGTAACTCCCGCGTCTCTTGCTCTCGACTGCGCGAGCGCTACCTTTTCGGCGAAATCCCACTGTACCGGCACCATGAACGTGGTCTTTCCGGTCTTTTCGTTTCTATGCATCGCGGAATCCTTGCTGACTTCCCCGTACCTCTTCAGGCCTTTACCGCCGTTGTCCATGTACATGGCTTTGCCGCGGATAGGGAAGAACCTGGAGTTGTACGCGTTATAGATGTCGTAGATGATATCTGTCCTCACGTCCGCAAGATTGATCATGCAGTCTGATTTCTTCCATTTATATATAATGCTGCCGTCTTCTGTCTCGTTCGTGGATTCGTGGCGGGCGTAAACGTATTTATCGTCTGTAGCCATGATCACGGCTGTCCTGTTGTCCGGCGCCTTTTCACTGCCGCCGTACCAAACCGTGGAGCCTTCTATCGGCTTATCAAAGTGCTCATACTGCCCATCGAGCCTTATCCTGAACCTGACAGGCTCGCCTTCATCCACGTGGTCGTTTCCGAAAGACTTTATATAATATGAAGAAGTCTTTCTGTCCATCCACTTTCTGTCCGGCAGTTTACATGAAACAGTAACAGGGTCGCTGCTGTACTTACCTTCAGTCCCGTCTGCGTCTTCTCCGCTGACATTGATCTCCTCGATCACTTTTCCTTTCTTGTCTGTGAACGCGACCTGCTGTCCGAACCAGACACTCAGTTTGAATGTGACATTTACACTGTTTTTGCTGCTGTCTGAGCTGATCCTTACGAGGTTGTGTTTCTTTGCCGGGGACGCTTCGGTGCTGACTTTTATGTCCGTGATATCGACGAAGCGGTTAAGGTTGGCGCTCTCCCACTGTGCGTAAAATGTCGCTTCCTTCTCCGGGCAGCTTATTATTCTCTTTCCGCCTTCTTTTTTCGTGTACCATCCGGTGAACGTGTAATACTGTTTCTCCGCGATGTCGTCGGGGAGGGTGTCTCCGGCAAAGCATCTCATCGTTATGCTTTTGGAGTCGCCGGTGTTCTTTTCATCCTCCAGATATTTCTCCGCGATCGCTCCTCCGTTCGCAACAAAGGTGATATCCGCCTTCTTGCGGAAGAAGTCGCGCACTTTCGCGCATGAAGTCAGCAGGACGCAGCACATCAGCAGTAATGCCGCAGCCGTCAGTATTTTCATATATCGTTTATTGTTTCTTTCTGTATAATGTCTCAAAGTCCGATCCCTTCTGTTCTGTCTGTATTCTGTATCATATTATACTACATATCTTGCGGCCGCGCCGATAAAAGTATATAATCCAGTTAGCAGAAGAACTAAGGAGAAGACATCATGATAACGTACCGCGAAATGAGAGAATCGGACATACCTGCTCTTCTGGATATGATCTGGAAGATGTGGGCCGGGTCGAAAGTCAAAGCCAAGCCCGGAGTAGCCATCCACTATGCTGAGATGGTGCTTTACTATGAGCTGATCCACGCGACGAAGGCGTTCGTTTCAGACGACGACGGCAAGGCGGCCGGGGTATGCGTGATCGATATCAAAGACGGCCATCCGATGAATAAGGTCTATCTGTTCAGAATGGCCAAAGCAGTCGCGGAGATGGCAAAAGACCCTGACGGGCTTGATAACCTGAAACATTCAACGAACGTGAACAGGGTGTTCAATAAGTCTGAAGAGGTCCTGGAAGGAAAAGGCTACGGCGCGGAAGTTGCGCTCTTCATAAACGACGAGGATCACCGCGGACAGGGCGTCGGAAGCGGCATGTTCAATTACATGGCCAGATATCTGAAGAAGAACGGTGTAAATAAGTTCTATCTGCATTCTGATGAAAGCTCATATCACCAGTTCTACGGGATACACCGCGGAATGGACCAGATCGACAGCAGGCCTTCCGACGGATCGCTTGGGCCGATCGACAATGTGGAGCTTTACATCTACGCAGACGACGTGGAAGATCAGATACAGGATTAAAACAGATCAGGGGACTGAGACATACGGCCCTGAAAAACATATTTCCGGGAGCACTTTCCGGAGAGTGTGCTTTTCAGAGCCGTCTTTTTATTGCTGTAGTATAATAATGGCATGAAGAGAAAATACTTTACAGGGATAACTGAATATATATTCTGCGTGCTGATCCTGGTCATTGCGGTGAGTCTGGCAGGATGCTCTTTGATCAGGTCCGCGAAGATGAGGGACAGCGACAACTCGGATTATGTCGTTCTTGATGAGATACCTGAGTGGAGCGGGAGCCCGTACGTTGAGATAAATGGAAACAGTCCGGATTTTGATGATGATGAGATCAGATGGGCAGAGCAGAACGCCGCGGCGGACGGTGAAGAAGCGCCTGAGATATTCACTGAGATGGACAGATACGGAAGGTGCGGGGCCGCTGTCGCATGCGTGGGCCCTGAAACGATGCCTGACGGTGAGCGCGGGCCAATCGGAATGATAAGGCCTTCCGGATGGCGGCTGGATAAATACGACTTCATAGATAACGGAGGATATCTGTACAACAGGTGCCACCTTATCGGATGGCAGCTCACAGGGCAGAACGCGGAAGAACGGAACCTTATCACAGGGACCAGGTACATGAACACGGAAGGAATGCTTCCGCTTGAGAACCGGGTCGCTGAATACGTGCGGTCAACAGGAAACCACGTGCTTTACAGGGTGACTCCGATGTTCCGCGGGAAAGACCTTGTGGCGCGCGGAGTCGATATAGAAGCGTACTCGCTTGAAGACGGCGGCAAAGGGGTATCATACAATGTGTACTGCTACAACGTGCAGCCGGGAGTGAAGATCGATTACAGGACAGGAAAGAATAAGCTTGACGAAGCGACGCTGCCGGAAAGCGCGGATGCGGATCAGAAAGAACCGGAGACAGATACGGAGGACGCTGAGGACCGGAGCGGCAGCAAAGATACTCCTGCCGCGGATCTGGAGATCCCGGACGGAGTAACATACATACTTAACAACAACACAATGCGGTTCCACAGGACAGACTGCAAAGGCGCAAGGGACATACTGGAGCACAACAGAGAGTGGTTCTACGGGAGCCGTGAAGAAGCAATAGAGGAGGGCTACGTGCCGTGCGGCATGTGTCAGCCGTAAAAGATGTCCATACATATTTATGGAGGGTACGGAGATGAAGAGAGACAGCAATGAAGAGATACGGAAAGATATCCTCCGTCTGGGCGGAGATATAATTCATTCAGACAGATTCAAGAAAGCCTGGAACGTCAGGCATCATGTTGATTACAATATCGCGGTCCACAGCCTGGAAGTCGCGGGGTACGCTTTGATCATCGCGAGATGGCTCGCAAGGCACGGGGTGCATGTGAGTGAAGAGGACGTGGTGCGCGCAAGTCTGCTGCATGATATAGGGATGACAGAGGACAACATATTCACCAGGCCGTCGTACATCAAAGCTTTCTCGCATCCTGTCGAGGGGCGGTTCATCGCGATGAATGAATTCGGGGCGAACAGAGTCCAGCAGAATGCGATACACAGGCATATGTGGCCGATATGCATGATACCGCCGCATCATCTTGTCGGATGGGTCGTTATGATCGCCGATAAGACGAGCGCGTCACGCGAGGCAAAGGAAGTGGCGAAGAGAAAAGCGAAAAGCCGTAAACATAAAAGGAGTTTTTTAAAAAACGGCTGATTTTACACACGAAAAGATTTTTTGTGACGGTATGTGTGACGGTTCTGCAACCCGCAATGTGATTTTAAGACGCTTTTTGTGACGCTTTTTCACCTAAAATATACTTGTCAACCGGAACAAAGGAAACAAAGTATATGAGGTGAAGAAATGAGAACTTTCAAAGCTGGTTACAAAAAAATGATATCAGTCCTGATCATGATCATGATGGTATTCCAGATCACAGCAGGCGGAATGCAGTATGTGTATGGTGAGGAAGAGATCACAGAGACAGAAGAGCAGAAGATCGAGAACGTAGCAGAAGAAAAGAAAGAAGACGTTCAGGAGACAGAAGAAACGAAAGCTCCTGAGGTAAAAGAAGACAATAAAGAAGCTGAGACACCGGCTCCTGAGACAAAAGACGAGAACACAGTAAATACTGTAGAGAGCAGATCTGAAGCCGAAGCAGCGCAGACAGAAACAGCGGAGAACGAGAACACTGAAGAGGCTCCTGCAGAAGAGGAAGAAGAAGAGGAAGAGATCACAGTACAGTATGATCTCAAGACACCTGCAAACGCAAGCTTCGTTCCGGAGATCAAAGGCATCGAAGGAAACAGTGAGACAGTAAAGGCAAACGGCATGAAGGCATACACGATCCGCAGCCTTTCAAGAAATCTCTACCAGACACAGGCAGACATCACAAAGGGAAAGATCTCATACGAGTTCATGGGATGGAAAACAGAGTCCGGAAAAGTCGTTGAAGCAGCTTCAACAGCAGACCTCGAAACAGAGGCAAAGACATTTGATAAAAACAAAGACGGGATCGTAAAGCTGAACGCAACATGGAACAATACATTCGGTTTCAACAGCGAAGGTAAGTACAGATATACAACATTCAGCATCTACAACACAGGCAAGGTCCCTACAGCAGTCGACAACAACGCAGGCAATTATGTAAGCGGCATCTACGGAACAGTAGCATATCCTGGAGACGCAAAAGAGCCTCTCATGAAGAACTGGAAGAGCGCAGGCGACGGAAGAGTCGTTGTAAACCAGGATTCAAACGGGATCGGAGTCGATGCTGCAGACGAGATGATCCGCGGCATGGTAGACACACCTGTAAGCAACTACTTTGACAGCAGAAACGGAAACGAAGAAGCAGGCTACACAGAGTATGAGATCAGCATAATGGACTTCCCGACAGATGAAGAGGTATTCGAAGTCCTGAGAAGAAGGATCGAGGGCGGCCTCACACTGAAAGTCATCATCGACGGAGAAACAAAGAAGATCACAAAGACAGAAAACTATGAGGACTTTGATACAGCACACTACACAGTAAAGTGGTTCTCAGTAAAATACCAGAACAACGGCATCCATATCGACGGTATCGTGATCGCTAGAGAGATCGCTGAGCCGGAGCCGGCAGAAGAACCTGCAGCAGAGACACAGATAGAGACTGAACCTGAAGAGGAGCCGGCAGAAGAGCCACAGGCTGAAGAAGAACCAGAAGAACAGACTGAAGAACCTGAAGCGGAGCCACAGGCAGAAGAGCCTGCAGCAGAAACAGTAGAAGAGTCTGTAGAGGAAACACAGGACAAAGCTGAGCCTGAAGAAGAGCCTGCAGCAGAAACAACAGAAGAACCTGAGATCAAGGACGAACCTGAGGCAGAAACACAGGACGAGGCTGAACCTGAGGAGAAGCCTGAAGCAGAGCAGACAGAAGAGCCACAGGCAGAGGAAGAGCCGGAAGAGGAGCCTGAGGAAGAAGCACAGATCGAAGACGACCTTGAAGTACAGTCAGAAGCAGAGACACCAGAAAATGCAGAGGCTGAGGAAGAGCCTGAAGCAGAGACACCAGAAGATACAGACGACGAAGAGACAGCAACAGGTGCTGTAGAGAACAGCGACAGCAACGGAATGAACGGAACAGCCGGATCAGTCAGCGGTGCAAACTCAGCCGTAAGCGCAGAGATCTTCGCAGGCATCATCGATGCAGCAGCAAGAGCTGCTGAAGCAGGAGCTCAGACAGCAGAGGGATCTGAACTTACATCCGGCGAGATCGTTGAGAACAATGCGGTACCACAGGCGGCAGCAGAGCCTGAAGCAGAGACGATTGAAGATCATGAGCTTCCGCAGGGAGTACAGACAGGCGCATGGTCGATCATGAACCTCATCCTGATGGCACTTACAATTATTGCGGGACTGTTCAGCCTGACAAGACGTTTCCTGGGCATCGTTCCGCCGGCACTGTCAGTGATCGTCTTCATCCTGACAGAAGACATTACAAAGAAGATGGTTCTTGCAGATGCATGGACATTCGTAATGGCAATGCTCTTCATCGCAGCAGTATTCATGATCCTGAAGAAAGATAAGAAAGAAAACGAAGAAAGCAGCGACATCGCCGCACAGTCACAGACCGTTACAGAGTAATGGAATAAAGATCAGGAAAAAACATATTAACCTCATATATCATCATTACAGCAGAGAGCCGGACCAAGGTCCGGCTTTTTGCATATATGAATCATTACATGAGTACAGATCTACCGGTCAGACGGAGTCTTGTCTGAAGCACCGGTACGCGCGGCAGTAAGCCTGTCCTTGTCGATAACTCCGGATGCGACCTTATCATCGACCCAGAGATTGAAGCTGTCGATCGCCATGGAAATGCGGTCGAGTTCATTCTGGATCCTTGCGAGATCCTGTATCTCGTTGTCGTCGATAACGCCGTCAGCGGTTATGGCGATAAGGCGGTTTTTCTGTTCGTCGAGATCGTTAAGCGAGGCAAGCATTTCAAGTACGGCCTGCGTCAGGTGACGTGTCTGTATCTCCGGGACATAATGCTGGCCGATCTCACAGTCGTGGGAGCAGTAATAATTACAGATTGAAGGAGCGCCGTAAGCTGAAGCCATGGCGTTCACCTCGTCAGGATGCGGAACCGAGTTCTGCAGCTCGATCTTTTCTATGCGGCTTTCCGAAATGCTGGTCGCCTCGCTGGCTTCTGCTCTCGTGAGGCCTGCATCTTCACGCGCCTGGAAATAGACGTTTTTATCTTCTTTCGTAGACCTTTTACCCATTCGGGACACCTCCGGATCTTCCCCTGATACGGACATGGCTGACAGCCCGGCGCCGTCAAAAGCCGTCCTCTTTGACACATTATAACATATATACAGCGGTTAATTCTCATGTATAAAAGGATTATCCATGCCTAATCCGCCGTACCGGACGTTTATCGCGGGCGCTTTGCATTGTACTATATATATACACAAGGAAAAGTATAAAAGAAGGAAAACAGAAATGACCATAGCGCAGAGGATAATGAGATGCAGGCTGATCGAAGAAGCGGAAAAGAACCCGGAATATGCTGAAGAGCTCGGGCTTCAGGATCAGTCAGAGTTTAAGGATTTTGATAGAGCAGATACCACAGGTTCGTCGGATATGTGGAAAGGAGGCGAACGCAATAATGAAGAAAGTTGATATCAACTGCAGGGGAACTGTTCCCGGCAAAATGTATACGAGAGAGGAAGGCGCAGCACTTCTCTGCGAATTCCAGGACGAGATAATCAGAGATTTCAGAGCGAGATTCAATAAGGATCTGGTCAACCGCAAGTATTTCACAAGAGACCTTGAAGCGGTGGCTGACACATATGGACTTGGTTCGGACAGAGGCTTCCAGGATCTGAAGAGGAACCTTGACAAGGCAAGCGAAACGATAGCCTCCTGGTGGAGCAGCATCGCAGGAGAAGAGCGTGCCAGACGAGTGCTCAGCAGGATCCTCCCGGGCGAGGAGATGGAAGTGCTGTACGGAGTAGAGCTGCAGAACGGGAAAGACCATACGGACATCGATTCAGTGGTCATTACGCCTTACGGCGTATTCGTGATCGAGGTAAGGAATTTCAGCCAGGGCATGATATGGGACGAGAAAGGAATGATCAGGACGGCAGAAGCCGGTGACATGAGCACGGTTTCCGGACCGGTACAGGCAGAAAACCTTGCGGACACGATAAACTGTAAAGAACTCGTGCTCAGAAACGTGCTGAAGAAACATATGAATGTGCCATATTACAGCATTCTGCTCGTGCCTGACAATAAAGTCAGAGTAACAGACCGGTATGGCAGGATCCCCGTAAGCTGCCTGAGCACGGTACTCGGCGACATAAGAGGATTCAGCGACGGCAAGCGTCATATCTCACCAAAGGAGATGCAGGAGATCAGCAGTCTCCTGAGGCAGAGCATAAGACCTGTACTGGTACCGTGCCCGGTAGACTGCGTGAAGATCGCAGAGGAGTACTCCAGATTCGTGAGTACGTGCTCCGGCAGGGCGGGTGAGAATGTTCTGAAAAAACTGAAGGATATGTTCGGTAAAAGACCTATGGAAAGGCCGGATACCGAAGTTGCATGAAGGAGGTAAAGATAATGAACAAGACTTTAAAAGGACTTCTGGTCGCGCTGATCATGCTCTACGTGGTATCACCTGTAGACGCAGTACCGGGACCTGTCGATGACCTGCTCGTCACACTGCTCGGCTTTATCGGCACGAGAGCGCTTGAGAACAAAAGCAGGAAATACTGATTGCGGCCGGTCCCCCCTGGCCGTAATATAGATATGAGATATACAGGCTCATAGGCAAGCGGGACCCACCCGCGGAAACCTGTGCTATCTGGGTATACGGGCAAATACATACAGGGGAAAAGTAAAGGACTGATAAATAATGAGAACACTGGGTAACATAATATGGTTCATTTTCGGTGGCTGGGCTAACGGGCTGGCATGGTTTTTTGCCGGCATAGTATGCTGCATCACGGTGATCGGGATACCGTTCGCAGGACAGTTTGTCAAGATCGCAAAGCTCTGGCTCATGCCGTTCGGCGCTGAGATAGAACAGTAATGCAGTTTCACATAAAAAGAAAAGTACGGTCGCTCGGGTGAACGATCGTACTTTTTATTGATATCATCTGTATCAGCCCTTGTTCTCCATCTCTACGAGACGCTGGCTTCCGTAGCGCTCGCGCAGCTTCGGCTTCTCGATCTTGCCGGTGGCATTTCTTGGAACGTCGGCGAAGATGATCTTGCGAGGCCTCTTGTAGCGCGGCAGGTCCAGACAGAACTGGTTGATCTCGTCTTCGGTGCACTCCATGCCGTCCTTGACCTGGATGATAGCTGTGGCGATCTCACCGAGCCTCTTGTCCGGAAGACCGATAACCGCGACGTCATGTACCTTAGGCATGGCGCTGAGGAAAGCTTCGATCTGTACAGGATACAGGTTCTCGCCTCCGCTGATGATAACGTCCTTCTTACGGTCTACCAGGAAGATGAATCCGTCTTCATCCTGCTGTGCCATATCGCCGGTGTACAGCCATCCCTTCTTCAGGACTTCGGCCGTAGCTTCAGGGTCTTTGTAATATTCAAGCATGACGCCCGGTCCCTTTACACAAAGCTCTCCGACCTGGCCCTGCTCGACTTTCTTGCCGTTCTCATCAACGATCTTGGTCTTCCAGCCGTAGCCCGGAATACCGATGGCTCCGACCTTATTGATATTCTCCATGCCGAGATGGACGCATCCCGGACCTGTGGACTCAGACAGGCCGTAGTTGGTATCGTACTGATGGTTCGGGAAGTATTCAAGCCAGTGCTTGATGAGGCTTGGCGGAACAGGCTGCGCGCCGATATGCATCAGACGCCACTGTGAAGTGCGGTAATCTTCCAGCTTGATCTCGCCGTTATCCAGCGCGATCAGAAGATCCTGCGCCCACGGAACGAGCAGCCAGACGATAGTGCATCCCTCATTGGATACAGCATCCATGATCGCCTTTGGTGTGTTGCCCTTCAGAAGGACTGCACGGCTTCCCGTGTAGAGCGAGCCAAACCAGTGCATCTTGGCGCCCGTATGGTAGAGCGGCGGGATGCAGAGGAACACGTCGTTCTTCGTCGTCTCGTGATGTATGGCTTCCATCTGGGCAGACTGCATCAGCGCCAGATGATTGTGCAGGATCGCTTTCGGAAGACCGGTAGTGCCTGATGAATAATATATAGCCGCCTTGTCTTTATCTTCAATAAGTACTTTAGGAGCGACGCTGGAACAATTGGAGACCTGTTTGTAGTAGTCGTCCGCATAGTTCGGACATGAATCTCCGACGAAGAACAGAAGATGGTCTTTGTCGAGGTGGTCGATGATGTCCTCAACACGGCCGATAAACTCAGGTCCGTAGAACAGCACATCCGCGTCGGCTTTCTTGATGCAGTACTCGATCTCGTCCGATGTGTAGCGGAAGTTCAGAGGGACTGCGATGGCGCCTGTCTTCAGGATACCGAAATAAATAGGCAGCCACTCCAGGCAGTTCATCAGCAGCACGGCGCACTTCTGGCCTTTTTTGATGCCGCGGGATATGAGGAGGTTGGCCACGCGGTTCGCTTTTTCATCAAAGACCGACCATGTGATCTCACGGCGGTAGAACTCGTTATGCGTTGGCTGTACAAGCTCGTATTCCTTCCATGTCACTCTCTGACGCTCTGTTATCTGAGGATCTATCTCCACCAGAGCGACTTCGTTTCCATATAATTTGCTGTTTCTTTCCAGCAGATCTGTAATAGGCATGATCTATAAAACTCCTTTACTTTGATCGTTAAAATGTTCTACTAAATAATACTGTAAAAACATTTTCAAATCAATTCTTTTCTTGACACGCCAAGGAAAATAGTGATATTATTTACACAACTAATGAAAGGAAACGATCATGAGAAAATATTCCGTTATCTTTGCAGCTGAATATTACTACTACTTTTACTTTAAGGACTAAGGTAAGAGATATTTGTGCTGCAGGGACACGGACAACAAGTGATAAACCAATATGAGATCTGAGCCGCACAAATATCTGTGCGGCTTTGTTTTATTCAGAACAGCAAATGACGAAAAAGCAATGAATCAAGAGGTGACAGGCTTATGAAACAACTGATGTTAGGGAACAAGGCGGTCGCTCGCGGACTGTATGACGCAGGCTGCTGCTTTGCATCCAGCTACCCGGGAACTCCAAGCACGGAGATAACAGAAGAGATCGCGAAATTCGACGATGTCTACAGCGAGTGGGCGCCGAATGAGAAAGTGGCTATGGAATCAGCCTTCGGCGCGTGCCTTGCGGGATCACGTTCATTCTGCGGTATGAAGCACGTAGGACTGAATGTTGCCGCAGACCCTCTGTATACCATGTCATACACGGGAGTCAACGCGGGCATGGTCATTGGAGTCGCGGACGACGCAGGCATGCATTCTTCACAGAATGAGCAAGACAGCCGCCATCATGCGATAGCGTCCAAGATACCTATGCTGGAGCCTTCAGACTCACAGGAGGCATATGAGTTCGCAAAGCTCGCGTATGAGATCTCGGAAGAATATGACACGCCTGTGCTTCTGAAAATGTGCACGCGCGTGGCGCACAGCCAGTCCGTAGTGGATCCGGGTGAGCGCACCGTTCCTAAGAAGGAATATGAAAAGACTATCTCCAAGTATGTAATGACTCCAGGAAACGCGATCAAGCGCCACCCGTTCGTTGAAGAGCGTACAAAGAAGCTGATCGAATATGCGGAAACGTCACCGGTCAACAGGATCGAGATCGGCGGAACAGAGATGGGCATCATAACGTCAAGCACTTCATACCAGTATGTAAAGGAAGTGTTCGGCAACAGAGTATCAGTTCTGAAACTCGGAATGGCAAATCCTCTTCCGGAAAAGCTCATAAAGGATTTTGCCGCAAAGGTGGACAAGTTGGTAGTCGTTGAAGAGCTCGACCCTATCATCGAGAACCACTGCAGAAAGCTTGGCCTGGAAGTGAGCGGCAAAGACATCCTTCCGATCTGCGGAGAGTTTTCACAGAATCTCATCGCGAAGACATTCGGAGAAGAAGTATGCGAAGGAAAGGCACTCGATGACCAGATCCCTGTACGTCCACCTGTAATGTGTTCAGGATGTCCGCACAGAGGTCTCTTCTATGAGCTTGCAAAGAACAAGGTAACAGTACTCGGAGACATCGGCTGCTATACACTTTCCGCCGCGCCGCCTCTCTGTGCCATGGAGATGACCCTCTGCATGGGAGCGTCGTTCGGTGCCGTTCACGGTTTCAATACAGCTACAGGCGGAGCTTCTGAAGGAAAGACAGTAGGTGTCCTCGGCGATTCTACGTTCATGCACAGCGGCATGACGGGTCTGGCGAACATCGCGTACAACCAGTCCAATTCGACAGTCATCGTTCTGGACAATTCCATAACAGGAATGACAGGTCACCAGCAGAACCCGCTGACGGGATACAACATCAAAGGCGACCCTGCAGGCAAGATCGACCTTGAGGCTCTGGTAAAAGCCATGGGCATCAACAGAGTAAGAGTCGTGGATCCGTATGACCTGGAGGAGACAGATAAAGCGATCAAAGAAGAGCTCGCGGCAAAGGAGCCTTCTGTGATCATTTCAAGACGTCCGTGCACACTGCTGAAATATGTAAAGCACGATGCTCCGCTCAGAGTCAACACAGACAAATGCGTCGGCTGCAAAATGTGCATGAAGATCGGATGCCCTTCGATATCGATAAAAGACGGCAAGGCGCATGTCGACGATACACTCTGCGTAGGGTGCGGGGTATGCAGCCAGCTCTGTAAAGTCGGCGCTCTGGAATCAACAGCGGGACCTGCTGTTGAGACGCCAAAGACAGGAAGGGAGGAGTAGCCATGGAAACCAGGAACATAATGATAGTAGGCGTAGGCGGACAGGGAAGTCTGCTTGCAAGCAAGATGCTGGGCTCACTTCTTCTTGCTGAGGGATACGACGTAAAAGTATCCGAGGTGCACGGAATGTCCCAGCGCGGCGGCTCAGTCGTAACTTATGTAAGATACGGAGATAAAGTTTATTCTCCTGTCATCGATAAGGGAGAAGCAGATTTCATCGTATCGTTCGAGCTGCTGGAGGCCGCGAGATGGCTGCCGTTCCTTAAGAAAGACGGCCGTATCGTTACGAACATTCAGCAGATAGATCCGATGCCTGTGATCACAGGCGCGGCGGAATATCCAGGGGATCTCGTGAAGAAGCTTCAGGCGAGCGGCGCCAAAGTTGACGCCCTTGACTGCGTGAAGCTTGCCGAAGAGGCAGGTTCCGTCAAGGCAGTGAACCTCGTGCTCATGGGAAGACTGTCACATTATTTCGATCTTCCTGAAGAGGCGTGGATGAAGGCTCTCGAGGCAAATGTGCCTGAGAAGTTCCTTGAACTCAATAAGAAAGCGTTCGCGCTCGGGCGCGACGCCATGTAATTATTTCTATCACTTTTATCAAATCCGCGTAAGCAGAAAAGAAAGACAGCAAGAAATACCGGATGAAAGATACCAGGGAGGGTATTAGACAATGATTAAGTATTTCCAGAAAAAGATCGAGTGTGCCTCGAGAGAAACACTGAAGAAGATCCAGGACGAGAAACTCGTCAAACAGGTCCGGCACGTATGGGACGACGTTCCGTACTACCGAAAGAAAATGGAAGAAGCAGGCCTGACGCCTGACGACATCCAGTCGACAGAAGACCTGCACAAGCTGCCGTTTCTGAGCAAAGCGGATCTGAGAGAAGCATATCCTTACGGTCTTCTCGGGAAACCGCTGAAGGACTGCGTTCGTATCCAGTCTACTTCAGGTACGACAGGAAAGCGTGTCGTGGCTTTCTACACGCAGCATGACATCAATCTCTGGGAAGAATGCTGCGCAAGAGCTATCGTCGCAGCGGGCGGAACCAAAGAAGACGTATGTCAGGTATCCTACGGCTACGGCCTCTTCACAGGAGGCCCGGGGCTGAACGGCGGAAGCCATAAGGTCGGATGTCTTACCATTCCGACGAGCTCCGGCAATACAGAGCGCCAGATCATGTTCATAAAGGATCTCTCGGCAACTATCCTCTGCTGCACTCCGAGCTACGCCGCATATATCGGCGAGACAATGAAAGAGATGGGAATGACGCCGGAGGAAATTCCTCTGAAAGCAGGAATATTCGGAGCTGAGGCATGGAGCGAAGAGATGCGCCACGACATCGAGAAGACGATGGGGATCAAAGCATATGATATTTACGGGCTGACAGAGCTGTCAGGTCCGGGAGTTTCATTCGAATGCTCAGAGCAGAGCGGCATGCATGTAAATGAAGACCACTTCATCGCAGAGATCATCGATCCTGAGACAGGAGAGGTCCTGCCGGAAGGCGAGATGGGAGAGCTCGTATTCACATCACTCGATAAGGAAGCATTCCCGCTCCTTAGATACCGTACGCGCGACATATGCTCACTTTCCAGAAAGCAGTGCTCATGCGGCCGTACATTCGTCAAGATGTCCAGACCGAGAGGACGTACAGATGATATGCTGATCATCCGCGGCGTCAACGTATTCCCGTCGCAGATCGAGACGGTGCTCCTGAACAAAGGCTATCCGGCCAACTATCAGATCATCGTTGACCGCGTGAACAATACCGACACACTTGACGTTCAGGTCGAAATGACCCAGGAAATGTTCACAGACAACCTGGGCGAGATCTCCGAGCGTCAGCATGAGCTCGTAGATGGACTCAAGTCCATGCTCGGCATCAAGGCCAACGTATCACTTGTAGCGCCTAAGACGATCGCGAGAAGCGAAGGCAAGGCAGTCCGCGTCATCGACAAGCGTAAGATATGATTCTAAGGAGGGAAATAAAATGTCAGTTAAACAGATCTCCGTATTTCTGGAGAATAAACCGGGCCAGCTGAATCAGCTGACTGAAACACTTTCGGACCACAACGTCGACCTGAGAGCTCTTTCACTTGCCGAGACTACAGACTTCGGTATTGCGAGATTCATCGTAGACGACGTACTTGAGACAGTAACGATCCTGAATGAAGAGGGTTATATCAGCAGGCTGACTCCTGTTGTCGCGGCTGAGATCCCTGATGAGCCGGGAGCCCTCAACAAAGTCCTGAAGATCTTCACAGACAACAATATCAATCTTGAGTATATGTACGCGATCCTTTCAGCAGAAGGCAGCAACGCCTATATGATCTTCAAGGTGCACGACGACGCGAAGGCGTCAGCGGCGCTTGTATCAAACGGCATCAAAGTCCTCAGCCAGGAAGACATGGCTGATCTGTAAAGGGGGAAATAAAACAGTATGTTTATCAAGGTATTGTTACTCATCATCTTTTTCGGCGTCATGATCGGTATAGGTCTATACTGCAGGCGCCACGCAACCAATGTTAACGGCTTTGTTCTTGCAGGCCGTTCAGTTGGACCGTGGCTCACGGCTTTTGCTTATGGAACATCTTACTTCTCGGCGGTAATATTCGTCGGATATGCCGGACAGTTCGGATGGAAATACGGTATCGCCGCGACCTGGATCGGCATAGGAAACGCGCTCATCGGGTCTCTCATGGCGTGGAGGATCCTCGGAAGAAGGACCAGGATAATGACTCAGTATCTCGACTCGGCGACCATGCCGGACTTCTTCGGAAAGAGATTCGACAACAAATCGCTCCAGATCGGCGCGTCGATCATAACATTCATATTCCTGATACCGTACACCGCATCGCTGTATAACGGCCTGTCCCGTCTTTTCGGAATGGCGTTCAATATCGACTACAGCGTCTGCGTCGTCGTAATGGCCGTGCTTACGGGAATCTACGTAATAGCCGGAGGATATATGGCGACGGCGATAAACGACTTCATCCAGGGACTGATCATGATCGTCGGTATCGTTGCAGTCGTCGGTGCCGTACTGATGAGCAAAGGCGGCTTCATGGCTGCGCTTGACGGCATGGGCCGTGTCACGGATGAAACGATAAGCTCGACGCCGGGCGTGTTCGCGTCATTCTTCGGACCTGATCCGCTGAACCTGCTCGGAGTAGTCATCCTGACTTCACTCGGCACATGGGGGCTTCCTCAGATGGTACAGAAGTTCTACGCCATCAGAAGTGAAAAGTCTGTTGAGACAGGTACAGTTATCTCCACAGTATTCGCTTTCCTCGTAGCAGGAGGGTGCTACTTCCTCGGCGGTTTCGGACGGCTGTTCTCAGACATGGTAGACATCGAGGCCAACGGATTCGACTCTGTTATACCTGCGATGCTTTCCGGACTTCCGGATCTTCTGATCGCGGTAGTCGTCGTGCTGGTGCTCTCAGCGTCCATGTCGACATTGTCATCACTCGTAATGACGTCGAGCTCGACACTTACGCTTGACCTGATCCGTGACCACCTGAAGAAAGATCTCGACGAAAAGAAACAGGTCCTGATCATGCGTCTGCTGATCGTGGTGTTCATCGTTATCTCGGTCATCATAGCGCTGATCCAGTACAAGTCGAATGTGACGTTCATCGCCCAGCTGATGGGTGTTTCCTGGGGCGCTCTTGCAGGTGCGTTCCTCGCGCCGTTCCTGTATGGCTTATATAATAAGAAGACGACGTCTGCGGCATGCTGGGTGAACTTCCTCTTTGCAACAGTGTTCATGATCCTCAACATGCTTATCAGGGACAAATTCCCTCTGCTTCTGCAGTCGCCGATCAACGCCGGCGCATTCTGCATGCTGGCAGGGCTCGTGATCGTTCCGGTCATTTCAGCCTTCACAAAGAAGCCGGATCAGACGCTGGTGGACAATGCCTTTGAGAGCTACAACAAAAAGGTCACTGTATATCAGAGAGAAGCTCTTTCGGACGACGAAGAAGCATAGATATCACGGACAGAAAAACAGAATATATCATAAAAGGATACGGCCGGCGGAGTTAAAGCCTGAACTTGTAATATGAAAGTAGACATGTAAAAAAGCATGTCTACTTTTTTCATGGTATATTTCTAACAGGAGGTGAGAACATGGGAAGACCAAAA